>NZ_JALCZP010000068.1:0-1820 GCF_023555435.1 Polaribacter sp. Z014 | reverse complement strand
AGAAAAAACATGGAACCCAAACAATACCTGTTGGCTCAATAAAAAATTTTACTATTGAAGGTAAATAACCAAAATGGGAAAATGTAATAAAGATTAATAACAGCCCTTTTAGAACATCAATCCAAATAACTCGTTCTTTTTTTTTGGTCATATTATGTATTGTCTAATATCAATTGATCCAATAATTCATAAGTCGCTTTTAGAGAATAATGGTCTTTATAAAACTGTAATGCTTTTAAGCCCAATGATTCTCTTTTTACCTTATTTTCCATTAAATATTCAATTTTCTCTGCAAACCTACTTGAGTCATCTTCTATTACCACTTGCTCTCCATTCGTTAATCCTAAGGACCTAACACCATACTGAGTTGTAATAATTGCTGCTCCAAAAGCTAAAGCTTCTAATCCTTTTACACTGGTTCCTGTACCTTCAAGCATGCTAAGTACAACCAACTTACTTTTATGGTAATAGGGATTTAAATCTTTAACAACTCCTTTAATAATAATTTTAAGGTTTGATTTTTTATATTCATTATTCTCAATATATTTTCCTATTGATCCAATAACACATAAGGTTACAGGAATCGTTAACTTTGGAGCAACTTCGTTTAATAACCAATCGACTCCTCTTTCTGTAGCTATAAAAGCACTCGCTATTAAAAGTAAATCATATTTTTTATCAGTATACTTTGCAACAGAATTTATAGCAGGTTCAAACCCTATAGAACCTATTTTTGTGGTTTTTGACCCAAGAGAATCGATACGTTTATATTTTTCTAAGTCTGATTGAGAAATTGCAATAATACTATTGTATTTCTCTAAGGATAAAACTTCAGACTGAAATAATTCACTTTTTTCTCTATACCCAATTAATAAAGGTTTAATAAATTTATTTACATTCAGTAGACTAAAAGACCGATACATATCAGAATACACATCTTGCGTGTCAAAAAGACTAATAACCCCATCTGGAATAAAACTGACCAAACCAGCATAATTATTTCTTGTATTTAAAAAATAATCTATCTGATGGTTATTCATAATCTCCTTGAAGCCTTTAATTAAAGACGAATCTAATAACAAAGAAGAGTTCATTCTGGGGTATTTACCAGTAAACAACTTATAGGCTAATTTTTTGATTGATAATATTTTCGAATTATCAGAATCATATTTAATTAAAAATAGTTGATTGCATTTTATTAAATGTAAATTTATTATTTGTGAATAATCCATCTTATTGGAACCAACTGGAATAATTAGATTTATATTTTTAAACCTTAAATTAGCCCAATTTATTAACAATTCCATTCGTCTTAAATAACCTGTTGTTGCAGGATAAACAAATGACATTAAAAAGATAGTTATAGTTTTTTTATTGCCCCCTTCTTGTTTTCTACTTCCTCTAATAATTTCTACTTTCATACAATTTACAATATCTTGTTAAACGTTATATTTAAATTAAAATAATTATAAGAAATTCTATTACAAATTTAACATTTGGGCTATCTCCCTGCTAAATTCCAATAACTGCCTTTTAAACCATGTTTTATAAATACCCACTTTGTTTTAATTCTATTTTTTAGTGTTCTTGGAATCTCAGAAAAACGTCCTCTATTTTTATAGTCAAATTTATAATTAATCCCCTCAAGATGTTCTATTGCATTTGATAACCACTTTCCTTTTTCCAAGCATCCCGATAAATCATATACTATCGGTTTTGGCACTTCCTTAGAAAGACAAGCAAGCTTTAATTTTATTTTATTAGCTCTTTTTGCACCATACCATTCTGAAGTCCAAGGGTTTTCGTGAGGTAAAGCCATT
>NZ_JALCZP010000067.1:0-1896 GCF_023555435.1 Polaribacter sp. Z014 | reverse complement strand
CAAGCAACTAATTTAGTAAATAATTACCGACCAAGAAAGTCCGCGAGGACTTTCGTAAGTAGGCGAGAAGCCAGCAATAAATTATATACGGTGTTATGCACAGGCTTTGTTTTTCCATTTTTCCATTAATAGAAGTGATAATATTACAATTCCTAATAATGGGTAAAATAAAGTTGCAATACAAGTCAAAACTATGTGATTTAATTTATATTTTTTTAAGTCCATTGCTATTAAAATTACAATGACTAAACGAATTAGATAGTCAATGTAAGTTGGCAAAGAATTAATAAATGAGTAAGATTCAAAGTCGTTTGAATTCAAAATTCCTTTCTGCATAATAATCGGCTGAATATAAATCCAAGCCATTCCAACAATCGACCAAAGAATTAAAAGGACAATGTACTTATTCAAAATTTTCAAAAGTCTATTCATTCAGTTCAATTTTAGTTTGATTAATTTTATTACTTGCTACTGATAATAAGAAAAGAATAATTCCTATAAAAGCAGAGAAAAAAGTCATAATTAATATGAGTGGTGAATTCATTTTCTCCTTTTTAAAATCTTTAGCTAAAAAAATTATAAAAACAAGATTAATTATATATTCAAATCCTGAACTTAAATAACTACCACTTAAAGTTGAAGTTCCGCCATTTGGTAATTCAGACGTCAATAAATCTGGAAACGTAATTAAAATAATTCCAGCCAAGATTCGGGAAAATACAATTCCAATTATGAGAAGTAAAGAATATTTTTTTATTAAATCACTCATTTTGTAGGTTCGCAGGATTTTTTTTTCAGCTTGTGCATAACGTTGTTGTGTATTGAAAGTTGCGTTTTAAGTGAACGGCTATTTTCCGCAGGAAAATTGTTGTTCACAAAAAAGCAACTACTTTTGGTTAGGCTAAATATAGCAATTTTTAATACACGGTGTTAGGCTTAGTTATTGTTAACATTTAGACTTTCTCTAACTTTTATTTTTACATTTTCAGAAAACAATTCATCTTCATTTGAAATTGTAGGATTTAGCCCGTGTACAATTCCATTTCTTAATGAAATAAGTTTTAATAAATCACTTTCTAATTTATTGTCAAATTTATTTTCTTTAGTAAGTATTGTAACCAGTTTTCTATTAGGTATTCTTTTCATTTTAATAGACTCATAATCTGTTAGGTTTTCATACAGTAAACTACTTCCATATTTCTGTAAGATATATTCGATTTCATTGTAGTTCTTTAAAAAATCTTCTAAACTACCTCTTTCACCGTTTTCGTTTGTTGTATATTTTCTTCGCAATTCTTCACTTGCAAATTCAAAACTATTTGGACTAAGTATTTTGAGTATAAATGATACAATAAAAAGTAAAGAACCAATAACAATTATTCCAGTTATGTTAATAGTAATATCTAAAATTGATTTATGTGCAGAAGACTCAAGAACTATATTTAAAAAACATAATATAATTGAAGTTACTGTAAAACTACTTATTATTGAGATTAATCGAAAGTATTCTTCTTTAAGTATTGTTATAATTTCTTGGTATGATTCATCTCTTTCGTATTTTCTATCTAATTCATTGCGTAAAAATATATAACCTGTAATAATTAATCCAAAAATTGCTGCAATAACTTGTGATGCTGCAGAGAATAAATACAAAATTTGGTTTTCATTTAATATGAAAATTGGATTAATAAAATAAATAGTAAATGTTACTATTGTAATAATTATTAATAATATGAAATTTGATTTCTCAATTCTAGTTTCTTTCATTTTTTTATTAATTAAGCCTAACGTTGTTGTATAGGCTTTGTTGCGTTGTTTAAGCAGTGAATTTAGTAAATAAAACACGAACGGCGAAATTCCGGAGGAATTTCCCAAGTGAGCTAAAACCAGCAATAA
>NZ_JALCZP010000066.1:0-1962 GCF_023555435.1 Polaribacter sp. Z014 | reverse complement strand
ATGAACGGCTATTTTCCGCAGGAAAATTGAAGTGAGTAAAAATGCAACTGCCTTCGGTTAAGCTAAAAATAAGCAATTTTTTATACACGGTGTTGGGTAACGTTTTTTTTATTCGGAATTATTATTTAATTCAGAATTGGAATGATTTAAAGAATCTATATTTTTTCGGGATAAAACTAAAGTACGCAATTCCTTTGTTGTTCTTTTATTTTCTAATATATCTAGTTTTATTTGTTTCAATTCTTTTTCGACAATTGGAACTTTTATAAATAAATCATAAAATCCATAAATACCACCTAATAAACCAAATATGAAAACAGTCCAAAAAGTTTTTCTATTCCAACCAGAAACTATAGATTCATTATGTAATTTTGTTCTCTCTGCTAGTTTGTCATATTTTTCCTCTTTTAGTTTTAATTGTATTAGTTCTATATTTAAAATTCCTAATTCAGTTATAGTAAATAGGTTGTCATTTCCAATTGATTCAACATATTTTTTACCCTCTAAATATTCAATAATATTCAGATATTCCGTAAATCCAATGTTTTTAGGTAAAAATTTAGTTTCGTCAATTAACCTAAAATTATTCTCTTTTATAAAAATTAAAACAATTAGCTGTTTTTCTTTTTCTTCCATTCTTCAAAGTGTGATTGGTAAATGTTACCCAACGTTGTTGTATATGGTTTGTTGCGTGTTTCAAGCACCTAATTTAGTAAATAATTACCGACCAAGAAAGTCCGCGAGGACTTTCGTAAGTAGACGAGAAGCCAGCAATAAATTATATACGGTGTTACCACACGTTTTTTACACGTTCAGTAATCTTCCGTTGTTAAATGTCTCAATTTCTGGTTCATAAATAGTATCATCATCAGGTTCTATTTCAAATATCAAATCGACGTCAATGTATCTGATTTCATCAATCAACACAGCTTTTGTGTCCATAAATATCCATTCTTTGGTTTCATAATCTCTAAACATATTGTCTTCATCATCAATTATAATCTCTACTTTATAATTTACGTAAACCCTTAACTGAACAGAAATGTAATCTTCAGAAACGTTTGTTATGTTATAGTCTTCAATGTCCGTTTTTACTTCAACTATAGAATATTCGTGAACCTCGTATGAATTTGAGTATTCATAATATTTACTGTAATCGTCAAGTTGGTCTTCTATCCAATCTTTTATTTCAGTTTGGATGTTTTCGGATTTATTTTGAATTATATCATCAATTTCATCGAGCCTTTTCTGATGATATTCGCTCTCAATTTCTTTTATCTTATCACTTAAATATAAGTCGAAATCATCTATTATTTTTAAATGCTCACTTTTGTAGTTTAGCATATCGTTGTCTTTAGAGAAAGCCAAAACTTTAGTATTGTTTTCCTCTGCCCAAATCTCTACCGATTTAAGTGCAAATGCATCTGGAAATTCACTTTTTTTTCCACCTGAACCAAAAGGGAATTTTTTACCGAAATAGCTATTAAATATGTCTTCAATATTTAAAGTTGGGTAATCTATAATTTCAAATTTAGAAACTGAAAATCTCTCTTCTAAAATTGCCTTTAATTCTTCATTTATTTCAGAACTCTCAAAAGGCTCGAATTTTTTACTTAGTGAAGGTACATTTCTTAAAATTCTTGTTTCGTTTCTATACTTTTTAAATTTCTGACTTGATTCCTCAACGTTTTTTGTAATTCGGTTAAGTATTTCGTCATAAGTTAGTTTTGGAAGAATAACTTTAATATTACCTCGTTCTGCTAATTTGTAAACTTCTTTAATCCTTTTACTCTCTAAAAAATTATTAGATTCAAAAATCGAAGTATCTATAAAAATTATATCCATTTAGTTTGGTTTAAATGTGTGGTAACGTTGATGTATAAGCTTTGTTGCGTTGTTTAAGCAGTGAATTTAGTAAATAAAACACGAACGGCGAAATTCCGGAGGAATTTCCCAAGTGAG
>NZ_JALCZP010000065.1:0-1977 GCF_023555435.1 Polaribacter sp. Z014 | reverse complement strand
TAAGCAGTGAATTTAGTAAATAAAACACGAACGGCGAAATTCCGGAGGAATTTCCCAAGTGAGCTAAAACCAGCAATAAAGTTTATACGGTGTTACCCAACGTTTTTACTTTCAACTTTACTATATTTCTAAATTTGTTATTTATAACTTTTAAATCAGACCTCCTTGGTTTAGTAATATAAATTTCTGTTTACTTTTTGATTCACTTGTTGGAAAAGTTATTTTGTGCTGTTCGACCTTAATATTTGTAAAATATACAGATACATCATCGTTTTCGGTATTATTATTTAACAGAACAATTAAATCTTTCGGCATTTTTTCTAATTCTCTTATTAATTCTTTTACTGTAGTCATATTTTTATTTTATAATTTTAATGAAATTTATACTAAAACCCATTTTGAGCTTTCTTTTTTTGCTCTTTTTTCTTTTGTAATACACCACTTTCTTTCAGAGTTTCATTGGTATAGGTTATAGAACAATAAATACCTTCTCCAAAAAAAAATTTCAAACTTATAGAAGAGTTTTTAGGTTCCCAGTAGTATGCATCACCCGAGCCAATTCCATAATCACTTGCATAACGATTAGTTATTTCCCTTGTCGGTTTTCCGAATGCCATATTCAGCATATCATAGATCTCTGTGTTTGAAGGCATATAAACTTTAATTTCGTAAATAGTATCATTTATTGTTTTTACATATATTGAACTAATAGTAATATCAACGATTTTTTTCAAATCTCCTGTAGCGTAAACATAATCAAATACTTCTCTAATATGATAGTCTGGATTGTTTTTAGGCGTATTCTTAACGAAATCATAATAGCCATCTGTTACATAATCATAGATATTAGAGTTTAATTTAATTTTCTTGAAGCCGTTATTTTCAACTAATCGATTTATGTCTTGTGAAAAAAGTACTGTTGTTAAAAGAAGAAACGTAGTAACAAGAATTAGTTTAGTTTTTTTCATAATTTTCAATATGTTTTAATTTTTAAAATGCAATTTGATGAAATTTTTATAGTTGAATTATAAAAACTTATATCAGCACAATATTGTCCATTCCTCTATTTGTTTTTTTATAATCAGAATTGTATTCAAACTTTGTATTTCTATTAATTGCTTAAGATTTTCCTTTCTTTTACAACTTAAAAGTAAAATAATTTATAAAATTATGATTATTGTTCTGGTTATTTTCCAAATGTTGGGTAACGGTCTTGTGTATGGTTAGTTGCGTGGTTTAGCGAGTAAGTTAACAAAAAGGTACGAGCCTGAGAATATTCCGAAGGAATATTCCAGATGAGCACTTAAAAGCAATTAATTATACACGGTGTTGTAAACAGTTTTTAATTCAAATATGTAATTATGGCTTCGTTATTTTCAGATGCTTTTTTATAGAACTCTTTAAATTCTTTGAAACTGTCAATTAGAAATTCGTGAGATTCCGATTCAGTCCAAATTTCAGGATAAATTCCAAATTCGTTCATTTCAGAACCATTTATTTTACTTTTTAAAACTTCATCTGTTATTTTTTCTAATTCAGAATATGTTCCTTTCACTTGATTCGGATTTAGATATTGAGCTGGTCCATATCCAAGGTCTTGTTCTTCGTCGATAATTTGAAAACTGAAAAGAGCTCTTTGTAATTCATTCGGTTCGTTTTCAAGTCCTCCAATTATTTCTCCAGTCAGAATGTAATTAATTCCGTCCCAAGATTTATCCAAATCAAGAAACCATTCAGATTCATAACTTTCGTCCGCATAAATTTTATTTTCAAGGGATTCAGAGTTGTTCAAAAAGCCATTTAATTCTTCTTGAGATACTCTGATAACATTTCCAATCATTCCCATATTTCTATCTTGTTTTAGGTTGGTCTAAATTGTTTACAACGTTGTTGTGTTATGGAAAGTTGCGATTTTTATGAACGGCTATTTTCCGCAGGAAAATTGAAGTGAGTAAAAATGCAACTGCCTTCGGTTAA
>NZ_JALCZP010000064.1:0-1996 GCF_023555435.1 Polaribacter sp. Z014 | reverse complement strand
TGAAAAAGCAATACTTTTAAATAAAGAAGGATTTACTATTCAATGTAGTTCTTTATTGGAAAGTTTAGATCTTAAAGAAGGTTGTGATTTGGTGGATTTTTTATTGTAATATATTAATTTCAAATTGTGTTTTTACGTGAGCAATCACAAGCTACATTCATTAAGGCATAGTTTTACAAACCATTTATTGAAAAAGGAATGGATATTAGATATATCCAAAAACTATTAGGGCCTAGTCCAAAAAAAATCATGTTTTACACACACGTTACATAGACAAGTTTAAAAAAATTAAAAATCTGTTTGATGATTTATTTTAATCACTTACTTTTATAAAAAAACGGATATAAGTATACTAAACCTTTGCATATCCCAGCAAAACGGAATAATAAAAGGATAAAAGTTCCTTATATAAACAAGTTGTAGCCAATTAAAAAAGACATGAAAGAATCAATTTCTACTTTGAATAGTATAAAAGAAATATTAATAAAACACAACATTTGGTTGTCCGTAGCAGAAAGTCTTACATGCGGAAAACTTCAATCTAGTTTTGGAGAAATCTCTGGGATTTCAAAATGTTTTAGAGGAGGGATAACAGCATATACAATTGATGAAAAAGTCAATTTACTAAAAATTAAAAGAGAAGAAGCTAAAGAAGTTAATTGCGTATCTGAAAATATAGCATGGCAAATGGCTAAAGGTGTTTCCGAAATGTTTCATTCAGAAATTGGAATTGGAACAACTGGCTATGCAGAAAAGTCGAATATAGGCGGAGAACCTCACTGTTATTTTGCTATTTATATGAAAAAAAACAACTCCGAAAGTGAAATAATAATAAAACAAAGAATAGATGGAGGAAAGAGAAATAGAATAGAATTTCAAAAATTTATCGTAGAAACCATATTGAATGAGCTCTTAACAGTTTTAGAAAAAAAATTATGAAAGAAAAAGTAACAAGTGTTAAAACACTTATAGAATTAATTAAAAAATATAAAACTACAATAGATAATAACTTAAAAGAAACATATTATAGAGGACAGGTTGCCGACTATGGAGAAATTGAACCATCAATAGCTAGAGATAAATACTTAGAATCGGAAGATATAATGTTTAAAGAGTTTATTTTAAGAAATCCTAGTGACTTTAATGGTTTAAAAACAACTTTTGAAAAATTAGCCAAAATGCAACATTATAGTCTACCAACAAGACTACTTGATATTAGTTCGAACCCTCTAATTTCTTTGTTTTTTGCAGTTGAAGAAAAAGGTAATGATGATGATGATAAAGATGGAGTATTTATTTTTTATCATATACCTAAAACGCATGTTAAATATTACGATTCTGACACAGTAAGTGTTGTGTCAAACGTTTCTAGGCGCCCACATAATAGTCTAGATATAAAAACCCTGCCTAATGATGTGCCTGGGTTTAATGACAATAAAGCGATTCATTATTTACTTCATGAAATAAAAGAAGAAAAACCATATTTTCAAGACTTGATAAAGAAAGAACATTTACAGTCAATTTGGTGCGTTAAACCATTAATGGATAATAGAAGAATTATAAAACAAGATGGCGCATTTTTATTATTTGGAATTGGAGATAATAAAAACAAATTGGCTAAATATGATACTAGAAATTTTGAACCATTAAAACATATTATTCCGAAATTGTCCAAACAGGAAATAAGGGAGGAATTAGAATTATTAGGTATAACAAGAGATAAAATTTATCCTGAACTTGATACTACAGCTCAATTTTTAAAAGAAAAGTATAAATAAACTGGCTACAACACCGTATATAATTTATTGCTAGTTATAGCCTACTTACGAAACTCCTCGCGGACTTTCTTGGTCGGTAATTATTTACTAAATTAGTTGCTTGAAACACGCAACAAACCATATACAACAACGTTGCAAAAAATTGCTCACTCACTCAAACTTCTGAAAAAATTAGCGAATAAAACTCTTGAATTTTAAAAGTTAAACACTCTCTCGCG
>NZ_JALCZP010000063.1:0-2067 GCF_023555435.1 Polaribacter sp. Z014 | reverse complement strand
GCTCACTTGGGAAATTCCTCCGGAATTTCGCCGTTCGTGTTTTATTTACTAAATTCACTGCTTAAACAACGCAACAAAGCTTATACAACAACGTTACCTAACATTTGATGAACATCGAACGACCATTTATAATTGACTTAACAAAAGAGGATTTCAAAGCTGAAATTTCACTTCCGAAAACAATCTATTCAGGAAAGCAACTGTCTGATATATACATTGCACCAACATTAATAAAATTGGAACTTAACAAAAAAGGAGAAAAACCTGTTTTGACAATTGACCAAAAAATGTTTACGGATGACATTTATAAAAAATTTAATCGTCTTACTTATAGTATTGGGAAATTAAATAGATTGGCGGAATTGATTTATGACAAATTGAAAAGAACTGTATTGCTTTATTTAGCTGTAAACGATTTAGATAAATTAACTGATAGAAATAAAAAATGTAAAGACTTAAAAAAGTACAATTTTGAAAAAGACTTAACATTTGGGGAATTGAGAAATATTTTTAGTTGTGTAATCAAAACTGATAAAGAATTTGAGCAGTTTACAGAATTAGACAAC
Organism: Polaribacter sp. Z014; assembly: GCF_023555435.1. Lineage (NCBI taxonomy): Bacteria > Pseudomonadati > Bacteroidota > Flavobacteriia > Flavobacteriales > Flavobacteriaceae > Polaribacter > Polaribacter sp. Z014. The sequence goes on along the minus strand of NZ_JALCZP010000063.1, from coordinate 1,501 downwards.
GGGGAAAAGCGTAATAAGTTTAGTAAACTATTCGATGATTATATCACAGATAGAGATTGTTATACTCATGGAATTTTGTCATTTTTATATCCGAATTTTGAGCCAGTATTAAAAGTAAAACCACCAAATTCGAATGAACACTATGTTGGTTTAACAGAAAAAATATTGAGAGACAACTTACTTACCTACAAACACATTGACGGAATATTAAGTAAAATCAATCAAAAATGGCAAGAAAAAACAAGTATTAACAATAAAACTAATCAATCTAATTAAAGTTAAATAATGTATCCAAGAAAATCTTACCCAGAAGCAATAATATTATCTATTTTATTTACTCCCTTTTTTTTCTATTGGGAAAATTCATTACCCCACATAAGTGAAGATATTTTAGAATTCTTGGCTCACTTAGTTGGAGTATTTCCATTATTAGCATCAGCAATATTATATGTTTATATCTCAAAAAGAGGAACTGGAGAATATGCCGTTTTTTGGTATTTAGGAAGTTTAATATTTGCGCCTTTAACTTTAATAGTTATTGGAATTATTGGTGCTCCAAAAAATAAGATTACACAAAAAGAAAGTATCAAAAAAGAAAACGGATTAGATAAAAAAAATACAGAATTAGACCAACTTTTTGAAAATGGAGTAATCACCGAAGAACAATACAACCGAAATTTAGCGAAAATAAAATCAGAACAAGCAGAAATTAACTTAAAACGAAATCCCCAGTATTTATCCTTATGTAAAGCATTAAAAAATGAATTCATTACACAAGAGGAATTTGATAGTAAAATCATTGAATTAAAGAAAAAAAACGTTAGGTAACACCGTATATAATTTATTGCTAGCTTCTTGACTACTTACGAAAGTCCTCTCGGACTTTCTTGGTTGGTAATTATTTACTAAATTAGTTGCTTAAAACACGCAACAAACCATATACAACAACGTTGGCAAAAACTGGCGAAAACACTCAGATTCTTTAAAAATTTGTGAATAAAACTCTTGAATTTTAAAAAAGTGGAACACTCTCTCGCGAATCAAAAAAAAGGAATTTAGCAAGTTTGTGGAATTATCAAAATGTTGAATTTACTTAAACTCTGAAAAACCAAAATTGCGGAATTGAGCAAAATGCGGAATTTAAAATCTTGGCGGAATTCTTACTCAAAATCTGAATTTTGCAGAATTTAGAAAAAAGTAAAAAGCCAAAATTGTGGAATTTTCACTCAAACGTGAATTGAAAATCAGAATTATGAAAAATCAGAATTATGAAAATAAAAAAGCATTTGCCAACACCGTGTAGTAAAAATTGCTAAATTAGTGCTTTACCAAAAGTAGTTGCATTTTTAATCACTTCAATTTTCCTGCGGAAAATAGCCGTTCATAAAAATCGCAACTTTCATTACACAACAACGTTGCAAAAAATTGCTCACTCACTCAAACTTCTGAAAAAATTAGCGAATAAAACTCTTGAATTTTAAAAGTTAAACACTCTCTCGCG
>NZ_JALCZP010000062.1:0-2364 GCF_023555435.1 Polaribacter sp. Z014 | reverse complement strand
GTGAACGGCTATTTTCCGCAGGAAAATTGTTGTTTGCAAAAATGCAACTGCTTTTAGTTAAGCACTAATTTAGCAATTTTTTTTACACGGTGTTGTGTGTAGTTTTTTTTAATCGGTTTATTATTTTTCTTGCGTTACTTTCTATAATTTTCCATTCCCACAATTCAGGGTTTCCAAATTCAGGATTTGTGTTTTTCCAATTTTCAGCTCTTTTTTTAGAGTTCACAGAAATTCGGCATTCAATTTCGTTTTCAATATTTAGTAAATTCAGATGCAAGAATATTATTCCCCAACCGTCAATTCGGTTTCGGTATGTTTTTCCGTCGCAATATTTCGGGTCGAGTTTTAATTTCGTTATTGAGAATTTGCCTTTGGTTTCAGGATGATAAATTCCAAATCCAAATTGTTTTTTATTTTCAGAAATTGAGTGAGAGAAGTAGTTTTTAAATTCAGAGTAATTATTTACCCGAACTAATTCTTTTTCCATTTCAGAATATGATTCATAAAATTCCGTTTTTGAATCCGATAGAATAAATTCAATCAGTTCAAAAAGCTTGTTTTTATTTATGATTTCTGTTCTTTGCATTCAGTTTTTTAAATTACACACAACGTGTTTGTGTATGATTAGTGGCGTGTTTAAGCACCAAATTTAGTAAATAAAAACTGAATAGAAAATCCGCGAGGATTTTCGTAAGTAGGCGAAAACCAAGCCATTAATTATACACGGTGTTGGCAGTAGGTTTTTTATCAATCCGCTCAACTATTTCATATCCTAAATTTCCTTTTTCCATAAACAAAAGTATTGTGTCATTCTTTCGTAATTTATTCCAGAGTTCAGATTCAACTTTGAACTTCTCGTTATAAATTCCAACGTTTGTGAAAATCCAATATTGAGAATCGCTTTTGTCTTTTTCGTCAATTTCAGATTTCTTTTCCCAAACAATAGTTTCTCTAGGATTTAATTCCTTTTCTGCTTTGTATCGATTAATAAAAGTTACGCAAGAAATAAATAATAAGGGAAATACAATTAACGATGAAAAAAGTCCAGTAAAACTAAATTTCCGATTTTCTTTTGGTTTAAAACTATATCTTAAAATGACTATAAAAATAGCAAAGATTAAACCATATATTCCAAACTCTTTGAAGATTCCGGAATCATTTATTGTGTTTCCTAAATGTTTAAATTCGTTAGCAACGAAACCAATAAAAGAACCTAAGATTATTGGTATAATTACAGTTCCTTTAATCAGCTTTTTTAAGTCAGATTTTTTTCCATTCAAAACATCGATTAGTCTGATTATGTTCAGAATAATAAAGAAAAAACCAATGAAGGCAAAAATTCCAAGAAATGATTTTTTGTCGATGAAACGAATTAATAATATAATTCCGAATAATATTCCAACTGCAATTTGAAAATATTCGTTTTTCAGTGTTTTATTCAATTCAGTTTGGGTTTTAAATTTACTTTTTTAAAAACCGAAATTTTAAATTTAAATTCGATTTTCGTTGGTTTGGTCAACTTACTGCCAACGTGTTTGTATATGGTTTGTTGCGTGTTTAAGCACTAAATTTAGCAAATAAAAATCGAATAGAAAATCCGCGAGGGTTTTCGTAAGCAGGCTAGAACCAGCAATAAATTATATACGGTGTTAGCAAAAGTATTTTTCCAACCGTGTAAAGTTCATTTTCGTTCAGTTTAGCTAATATCCCAATGTTCAGGTCAAAATATTTATATTTAACTAACGATATTTAAACCCATAAATCTCTTGTAATTTATGATTCATATAATTGTCAGACGGAAAAACCGTCAATTCAATCTTTTCGTTTTTTGACTTAATCCATTTCACGAATTCAATATAATTACTATATTCTATGGATAAAAATTTTAAGGATAGGTTCTTATCTCCATCGTTAAACTTTATTTCATTCAAAGTCGGACTTTTAGAAGCCTTTATATATTTCAATTCAGTTATGTTTGAGTAGTCGATATATTTTGTTTTTCCATTGAAACTATATTTAACAATTACTTGATTATCTTTAAAGACTATTGAAAATGACCTCGATTTTACATAATAAATTAAAAGACCAACAATGATAAATGTGATAACAATTGCAATTGTTTTATAGATAATATTTTCAACAGCGGAAAAAACTCCAAATCCAAAAACTAATAAAATTAGGCAGGCTAAAATCCCCTGAGAAACTGAATTTGTTGTCGAACTGTATTTTGGCATATTGGTATTCACGGACTGTTTTTTATATTTTTGCTAACGTTGTTTTGTATGGAAAGTTGCGTTTTAAGTCGACGGCTATTTTCCGCAGGAAAATAGAAGTTGACAGAAATGCAACAACCTTTGATTAAGC
>NZ_JALCZP010000061.1:0-2367 GCF_023555435.1 Polaribacter sp. Z014 | reverse complement strand
GCCTAAGTAAAGTTTGTTGCTTTTCTGTCAACTTCTATTTTCCTGCGGAAAATAGCCGTCGACTTAAAACGCAACTTTCCATACAAAACAACGTTAGAGCCAATTAGAAAAATGAACTTTCCTGAAATAGGTTGACTAAAAATTAAGCAATTAATTACAGTCACTTATGAAAACACAGAATTAGCTCAAAAAATGACGGAGCAAGCAGTCTATATTTATAACAATTTAAGAACGCATTTTAGCCTGCAATTAAGAAAACCTGCAGAAGCACATTTAAATCCTAATATCAAATACAAGTCGTATCGAAAAAATAAAGTAATTTTACATGAACTAACGATTTAAGAACGGAGAATTTTAACTAAAAAAGAGTCAACCTATTTCAGTATAATACAAAAAACCAAGAATGGAATGAGTAACCAACTATTTGTAATAATATTAGCAGGCTTAATTACTATCATATCTGCAACAACTGAATTAACTAAAAAAAGTCAAAAGAATACTATTCTAAAACCATTGACTCTGTCTGGAATAATTGTAATTGTGTTATCAATTATAATTATAGCCTTAAATATTATAAGTTATTGTAATGCCGAAAAAGAAAAGCAGGTTCTAAAATCAGACGAAGTTTCTGCAAAAATAACTATCAGGACTAATACAAAGGAGGAAATGAATAAAATTTACCAATTACTTCCAGAATACATTAACGCTAGAGATATAAAAATTGGAACTGACAATTTACAAATAGACTTTGAGAAAGAGTCAATATACTCTGGAAAAGGTAAATCAATAGAAAGTTGGTTTTTAGTTTTTAAATCAAAGTTTGTAGAACTTGATAAATTTAGATTAGAAAGTAGTACTGTGCAAGAGCTTAATGACAACAATCTGAATGGAAAAATATCAATATTCAATGAATTAGCCTGTGACAATAAAAATGTGACTGTAGAATTAGAGATGTCTATTCGAAACAAAACCTTTATAGATAAATTAAAATGCAATGAATACATAAAAATTAAGCTGAAAGGAATTAAATAATAACTGGCTCTAACACCGTATATAATTTATTGCTAGTTCTAGCCTGCTTACGAAAACCCTCGCGGATTTTCTATTCGGTTTTTATTTGCTAAATTACGTTCTTAACCACGCAACAAACCATATACAAACACGTTGGGCAACATAAAAAAGAAACCATATAGTTCTACAAAATGTGAAACTTTTTTATTATATTTGCAGTAAATTATTTGAACTTTGAATTTACTGAACAAAAGAAAACTTTTAAAACTTGAGAAGAAGAATCAAGGAAATAAGAAGTTGACTGAAGCTATTAAAAAATTAATCGAAGATATTGAGAACGCCGAATGGAAAAATCCTCTTGAAATTAAAGAAGAAAGACCAGATGCAGACAACGTTCATCCAGAAGGTTTTTACTTTTTTAATATTAGCATTCACAGAACAATGATTTTAATTGTATTTGAGGATTCAGAAGCTTCAATCGTTTGGACAGGAAATCATCAAGAATATGATAAAACTTTCAAGGGAAATAAAAACACAATAGAAAAATGGTTGAGAAGCCAAAATTTGATTTAATTATGGAAAAATTTTCAATTAAAAATATAGAAAAAATCAACTCTCTAAACAGCGAATTAGAAGTTGAAAAAGCGAGTAATTTATTTCTAAAGTTAAGAGTTTTAGCTAAAGAAAATGAATCTTATAAAGTTTTGAGAAAACACTTATCAAAACTAATTAAAGATTACGAAGATAAAAATTGGTCAAATAAAGAGAATATTACAAACGAACAAATTGAGGAAAGTGATTTAGCAGAAAACATTGTACAAGCTGAAAATACGTTCTATTCAAGAAGAAAAGAAATAATTCGTAAAAAACTAAAAGAGAGCGGTTTGAATCAAACTGATTTGGCGAAAATTTTAGGACACAGGAAAGGCTATGTTTCCGAATTAATAAACGGAATTAGACCATTTTCGAAAGATGACTTAATAATTATTAATCGACTTTTTAAAATTGAACTTGAAAATTTAATTCCGACTTTTATAAAGGAAGATAAAGTTATTCATATTAGAAAAACTTTGAAATCAATTCCTAAAAACCGAATAAGATTAACAAAAAAAGATATTGAATTGAATTTAGAAAATTACGTTGCCCAACACCGTATATAATTTATTGCTGGCTTCTTGCCTATTTACGAAAGTCCTCGCGGACTTTCTTGGTCGGTAATTATTTACTAAATTATGTGCTTGAAACACGCAACAAACCATATACAACAACGTTGGCAAAAACTGTTGAATCGAGCCGAATACAAGTCATTTAGTAAAATATAATTTTGGCTTTTTTTTAGTTTGTAAATCAGAATTC
>NZ_JALCZP010000060.1:0-2490 GCF_023555435.1 Polaribacter sp. Z014 | reverse complement strand
TTTGAGAATGAGAAAATTCAGCCTTTAAAAAAGCTAAAAATGTGAATATTATGACGAATTTTATTTTCATTCTTTATATTGTACAACGTTGTTGTATAAGCTTTGTTGCGTTGTTTAAGCAGTGAATTTAGTAAATATAACACGAACGGCGAAATTCCGGAGGAATTTCCCAAGTGAGCCAAAACTAGCAATAAAGTTTATACGGTGTTGCCATTAGTTTCTTTTATATATTAATGATGATTCTCCTAATTTTAATTCTAATATTTTCCTCTTTATTTTTATTATTTCATATTCAAGAATAATACCTTGTATAATTTCTTTTCTTTCAGAATGTGCTTTTAAGGTTACTTCTATTTCATAATTCTTATTCGGAATAATGTTTATTGGGTAACTTTCAGTACCCATTGATGAAAGCTGAATAAAGTAATTAGATTCGGAAAAAGGAAGTTTAATTTCAGTATTTCCATTTATTGATTTTATTTGTCCATTTAAATCTGAAGCACCTAAATTTTCAGTACTATCTTTTAAATATGAATATGGGAAAGGATTTTCGTATTCATCTAATACTTTTACTTTTATAGTTATACTATCTTTTTTATTAGAGCTAGTTTTAATGATTCTATGCGAACTTGAATAATATTTAGAGTTAAATTCAGCACTTTGCTTTTGAAATTTTAAGTAAAGTTTTTTGTCTTTTATTTCATAATGACCATTTCCATGTGATTCACTTACACAACCTCCTGATAAATATTGAAAAGTGTAATCTTTTTGGAAAATAATGGTTCGATAATCCTCCCCATTTCCGTTTGAGTATTCCCCTTTTATTTGAGAATTAATATTAAAACTAAATATAAAAATTAATAGAAGGATTTTTTTCATCTCGTAAATTAATGGCAACGTTGTTGTGTATGATTTGTTGCGTGTTTTAAGCACTAAAGTTAGTAAATAAAACACTAACCAAGAAAGTCCCAAAGGACTTTCGTAAATTGGCTAAAACAAGCAATAAATTATACACGGTGTTGTAAGGCGTTTTTTTCAATCAGTTCGTTTATTACTTTCATATTTTTTTTCATTTCCAACACATTTTTTTTTGCAATTCTGTATGGGTAATAGGTCAAAAATCCTACAATAATTGTAACGAAAATTGGAGGTAAAATATATGCAATCTCAATTTCAGTTTGTATTGGTGGAATTAGAGTTTCAATTAGAAGAAGTAACATTGTGAGTAAATAAATTCCGAATATTAGAATTCTCAAAATGAATGGTATAATTTCCATTCCTCGAATTTCAGTTTTTATTTTCAGCGTATTTCTTTCTTTATAAAATTCAGACTTTACAGATGCAAAATTATTCGTGATAGAATTGTCTATAATAAATCTCTCTCGGATTTTTAAACATTTTGAATTAATATCTCCAATGTATTTTTTATTTTCAGGATTAATGATGTCAAGCATTATTAAGAAAGGCGTATAATAACCTTTTCCAATCATTTTCTTAAATTCATTTATAAAGATTTCTTTTTCAACATTTAATTCAGTTTCAAATATGTCAATTAATTTATATTTTTCTAAAAGTCTATTAATTCCCATTCAGTTTTTTTAATGCCTTACAACGTTGTTGTGTTATGGAAAGTTGCGTTTTAAATGAACGGCTATTTTCCGCAGGAAAATAGAAGTTTATAAAAATGCAACTAACTTTGGTTAAGCACTAAATTAAGCAATTTTTTATACACGGTGTTGTACCTAGTTTTTTGTTTTCCATTTTGTTAAAATACTATCAGCTTCTTTCTTTGTTATATTTCCGTAATATGGTTTTCCTGATTTTCGTTGTAAATCTCTCTTTATAAAATCAGAAGTTCCACAATATAAAATATCTAAATCATAAACGGAATGATTTGCCTCAAAGTAGTTTTTATTTCCATTTTCATCTTGAAAATAATATCTAATTGATAAAGTTTCTACTTTAACTGAATCAGTATTTTTTTCATAAACATCCATTTCAGATTCAATTCCATTTTTCCAAAAGAGTATATTTGAATTTAACCAAATCATTTTATTTTTAAAAATAGTTTTGTTTTCAACGACGTCATTTTTAAAAGTCAACCCTGTTGGAATATTTTTTAGACTAAAAATTTTTCCAAACTTGGAAAGTATTCCGTCATTATAATTTTCATCTTTTAATTTATTCCAGTTTTTCCAAGATAGTTTTTCGGATTTCCAATTTTCAGAAATTTCTTTTAATCCAATTTCCTTTCTTTCTGAATTAAAACTAAAACCATATTTATTAAATTGTTTTTCTTGATTCCAAAGAGAAAGATAATACATCAAAATTCCAATTATCGAAATTCCAATTATTATAAATAATGTTCTTTTTAGCAGGATTTTCATAAATTAGGTACAACGTTGTTTTGTATGGAAAGTTGCGTTTTAAGTCGACGGCTATTTTCCGCAGGAAAATAGAAGTTGACAGAAATGCAACAACCTTTGATTA
>NZ_JALCZP010000005.1:0-229445 GCF_023555435.1 Polaribacter sp. Z014 | reverse complement strand
CCTTAGAAAGACAAGCAAGCTTTAATTTTATTTTATTAGCTCTTTTTGCACCATACCATTCTGAAGTCCAAGGGTTTTCGTGAGGTAAAGCCATTTTATAAAGTACTGTTTTTTTCCAAAAAGCAATTTGATATGAAAACATGTCTTTTGAAGGAGGCACTACCATATAAATATCATTAGAACTGGTTTTTTCTAATTTGTTATAACTCTGATGATTTAAACAAAATGAATCTAAATTATGATCTTTAAAATAGTTAAAATATTCTATTATTTTTTCATTGTTTACATCCGCCATAAAAATAAAATCTATCATCATCAGTAAAACAGAATCGGTTTCAACTAAATCAAGCCCTTTTCTAAACGCCTTACCAAAACTATCTTGTACCCCAATGTTTGTGCACACTAAGTTTAATTTTGCATGGGTATGCGTTTTACTTTCAGTATTCAAATAAATAACCCCATTATACTCTGGCCAATACATATGAAATAAATCAAAAAAAACAGGCCATAAATCAGCATATGCGTCAGATGAGTTTACGAAAATAGAATAATCTTTCATTTATTATTTTGTTTTGTATTTAGAGTAAAAGTTATTGATGATACTCCTTACCATATCTTTCTCGTAAGTTGTTATACCAACAGACCAAACTACCATAAAAAAGAAACAGGTACTAACAACTAAAACTATAGCCAACCTAATAAAACCTTCTATTAAAAAATAATTAGGAATTGATGTAATTAATATTAAAATTATAAAAGATAAAATGCTTTTAAACACCACATCCTTTAGATATTCCGAGACAGATAAACCACACTCTTTTTTTGCGAAATATAAAATAAGACCTGCATTACAAACAGCGAAAATTATATAGACGAAATACAAGGTATATGGAGGGAAGCCAAAATAGAATAAAACATAAGTTGCTATTAACGGTGTAAAATTTAGTATGGAAACATAAGTTTCAAATTTCCTAATATTTCCTACAGCAGCAATAGAAGATGATAAGGTAAGAAAGAGCTGTTCTATTAAATTTCTAACTAGCAATAATTGGCAAAATATAACAGCAAATTCAGGTACTTCTTTTAACCAGAACCCAAAAATATAAGGCATTTCAAGAATAACTGGTACGTAAAAAATGGTTAACAAAAAAAACGAAACCTTACTCCCTATAAAAGACGCTTTTAACATTAAACTTCTATTGCCGGCACCTTCACTTTTTGCTATTAATGGGTTTAAGGCTTTCATCATAGTGCCTGCAAAAGCTCCTAGTTGACCACTTACTTGTCCCGCAACTCCTTGGGCTGCATTTACACCAGTGCCAAAAAACATATTAATAACAATACTTTGCCCATAATTTGTAATTAAACTACTAGAAGAACCCAAAAAGCTCCACCCTGCAAAACCAGTCATTTCTTTAAATAATGGTTTGTTAAAATATTTTTTTATATTAATGTCTACTTCTTCATATTTTTTATGGCAATAAATTTGACGTATAATTAATAATAAGACGGATAGCGAAGCCATTAAAAGCCCATACATATATAATTTATCGAAACTCGTATAGGTAATAAATAAGGCGATGCCTAACTTAAATATCGTTTCCGCTATACGCAAAATAGCTACAAATAACATGTTTTCGTGCGCATTAATAATTGCATCATACGGTACGGATATTATGGTGAAAAACGTACTTACAATTAAAAATTGATAGATAAGTTTTGCAACACCTATCCGTTCTATGTCAATTTTTAAAATACCATCAAACAGAAAATATCCAACAATTTCTAATAAAACAACAACAGCAATAGCAATAAAAAAATGTAATACGAGGCTAATGTTAAAAATACTTTTTTGCTTTTTAAAATTACCTTCTCCTTGCGCAAAAGACATGAACCGCTGTGAAGCTGCCGCCATTGCCGCATTTAAAAAGGTTAACATTACAATTGCACCACCTACTACATTAAAAATCCCAAAATCTTCGGCACCTAAGGCGGCTAGAATTAAACGTGTTGTGTACAAAGACATCAACACTGTAATAGCCATTTGAGCGTATAAAATTCCCGTATTTTTTGCTACGCGTTTTGCTTCTTTCATGTATCGTTTTAGTTGCCTAAATTATTTAGAAATAATACGTTTCTTTTATTTACCATTTAAAAATATTAAAAACATTATGTTTCTAAATGAAACGCATTGTACTAGTTTCTGCCATCTAAAACTATGGCATTCTCTTGCTTTATTAAATTCTTTTCCATACTATGAATAGGTAACGTAACTTCTACACAAGCACCTAAAGTCTCCATTTCTATAATTACCTTATTTTTTCCTGCATGGGTTAAATAGGTACCATGTAATCCTTTAAAAGGGCCTTCTAAAATGGTAACTTTTGTTCCTTTGGCCATTCTATTTGTTCTGGTACAAATAGTTGAAACAAGATTTGTATTGTTAGATAGAATTCTTAAATTTTCAATCTCGGTATCCTTAACAACTGCGTATGTACCCAAATACTTTAAAATAGAAACAACACCTATTATGGGATAAACCGCTAATAATTCTTTTTGAGTTGCTTGCACAAACACATAAGAATTGATTAAGGGCACTTGCATTTTCTTTTTACGATCACTCCATTGTTTTACCACGGTTTGTAAAGGTAAAAAAACGTCGAACCCAGCCTTAGAAAGTCTTTCTTCTACTTTTTTTTCTGCTTTAGGTCTAGTAAATACGGCAAACCACTGCTTATCTTTTGTTGTTTTTTTTGGTAAATTCATACTATCTTATTTTAATCATTGTTTTTTAAAAACAAGCCTAACATATTATGACTTCGCTACTTTTAATTTTTAAGCTATTTATTTTATTGTTAATTTTAATAAATTCAAAAAACAAAATTGGAAACACTTTTCCCAAATAGTTATGGCTTCGCCATCGAAAATCACATTTTAGTAGTAAATAAAAATTTAATACATAAAAACGACAACGTTTACAGGAACTTTTTAGGTAATAAAAAGTCTCATTTTCAATAAAAAGATAGGAAATTGGTTAACCAAAAGACTTACAATAATATAATTCTTAAATGGAACCTTAGGGGGGTGGCAATCCTTATTCGAGACAAAGAAATGTAAAACTTTAAACTTAAATAGCAATTATTTTAACCTAAAAAGCAATTATTTTAACTATCGTAAATTATTAACTTACTTCTTCTTTTTTTCAATTATCCTCATTTTCTTCTAATAAAGCTTATTTATAACAATAAAACGTATCGTTTTAGCTATTAATATCTTAAAAGCAACCTTAAAGCATCTTTTTTATATAAAAGAATACAAATTGATTATAGCAGAGGTTCTTTTTTTTTTTTAAACAAGCCGAACCTATTACAACTAAGATATTTCTAATTTTTAAACTATGTATGCTACTGTTAATTTCAGCAAATTTGAAAACCAAAATTGGAAGTAATTATCCCAAAAAATATGGCTTCGCCGCCGAAAATCACATTTCAGTAGTAAATTAAAATTTAATACTTAAAAATGACAACGTTATTAGAAACTCTTTAATTAACAAAAAGTCTCATTTTCAATAAAAAGCTGGATAATTGGTTAACCATAAGATTTACAGTAACATAACTCTTATATAGAACCTTTAGGGGGGTAGCAATCCTTTTTCTTTCTTCGCAAATATAGAATTTTTAACATACAAAGCTAATTATTTAACTTAAAAAACTACTTATTTACTACTCATTTTTAAAAATTGTCCTCACCTTTTTCTAATAAAGCTCAATTATAACAACAAAACTACTCTTCTAATTAGCAGCACTTTACACCAGCCGTAAAGCAGGTTTCTTATAATAAATCTAGATAACACCTGCCAAAACAAACTAGAAAACACCAATTTTTCTAAAATATGATTAATTTTTGATCTCATTTTTTAAAGTTTTTATTTTATCCGTAGTACTATTTTTCTGATTTTGAAAAAAATTGGTATTACCTTATAAAGAAAGACTTGCTTATTATAGCATACTAACACCATTTGCCTCTGCATAAAATTGCAACAGTCTAACAAATAGAAAACAGCACCGAATTTATTGTCTTTCTTTTCGTTTCCTTGAAAAACACCTTATTTATAATGCTCCCCATCAAGAACAATTTTTTAAAAAGGTAGAAATATGTTTACATCTGCAAACAGTTCTAATTTTTAGAACAAATAAAGCATCTACTAACGCAACATTCGCTCTAGATTCTAAATTATCACTAAATACAGAAAAACAATCTATTCTTTTAAAAAGTAGTTTTATATTTATAAAAAAATTAAAAAAACATGAAATTTAGGTTTTACCATGTATTCTTCTTAGCGTATCTTTTATGTACTGCTTGCACTAATGAAGACTCTAAATTTGACCTTGACACTCATCTTTATGCAAATGTAAATACATCTATTTCTAGTAATGATGTATTAGGTACATGGGATATCTATCCTGTAGCATTCGATGATAATTATAAAGAAGTTCCTGTTAATTATCAAGATTGTGATAGCGATGATCTTCTATTACTATAAACCAATTACCTTAAAGGGTTCATCTTTCTAAAAAATGACAATTCAAGATGTAGTAGGCACTTTTTCTATTATTGGCAGCAATCAAGATGCTGATAAAAACACGTATAAAGGAGAACTTCATTTATCTTTAGATGAAAATGAAAGAATTATTGCCAAATGGAATATTAGTGAATCTCAAGAACAATCTGGTACAGGATTTTTTAAAAATAACATTCTTGTGATCAACTTTACATATGTAGGCTTTGAAGATAAAATATATAAAGGAGTGGTGGTTTATAAATGTTTAAACAAAGATATTTTAGAAGGTTTTTGGTCTGAAGAAGCAGGAAACCCGAAATTCTTAGGATCAGAAAATTGTTTTAGAGTAAAAAACTCTAAAACAATTTTAAATTAGATTCTAATTTTATTTTGGCACACTTGCCTTATAAATTTCTACCTCAGAGGTTGTCGTAATCTGATAAGTTGTATTCGCTTTAATAAGCACAGATTCTCCTTTATCTAAAGAAATAGACTCCTTATTTTGGGTAACAGTGGCAGCTCCTTTTAAAGCCATTAATATTTCTACAGAATTTGAAGTAGCAGTATGAGTGACCGTTTTTGTCAATTCAATTTTACTTAGTTCAAAATCTTTAGCCTTGGTTTTAAAAACAACTTCTCCGTTTGCTTTATTTTCATCACCAAGTAAAATATTCGGAATCGTTTCTTCGAATTTTGTGTTTTTAATCAATTCGGCAACATCTATATGCTTGCTTGTTAATCCAGCTCTTAAAACATTGTCTGAATTTGCCATTAACTCCATATTTACACCTTCTAAATACGCATGTGGCACGCCTGCATCCTGAAAAATAGCTTCTCCCCTGCTTAAATTTAAAATATTAAAAAAGTAAATAGAAAAGATTCCTTTATCAATATCTTCAGTATCTTTATTGTTTAATGATTTTGCTGCCCAAAATGCTGGCGAAGATTTCGCTAACTCATTCTTTCTATATTTAGGTAGAATTCTTTTTACCAAAGGTCTTAAAATTGTATTTACCTCTTCTTGGCTATATTCCATTACCTTTTTATAAAGTCCTAAATACCCTTCTTCTAAAAAAGTGTTTAATAAGAAACTTAATTCTACTGTTTCTTTTAAGTTTTTTACTAATTTTTCTTGTTCTAAAAAACCATGTAACAACCAAAAATCTGTTAAAGCCACCATTATTTCTGGCTTGTGATTTTCGTCTTTAAAATTTCTATTACTTGCTGTTAATGGAATTCCTTGTTCGTTTTCTTTTTTATACCCTATTTTAGCCGCAGCAATACTAGGGTGTACTTGTATAGAAAGCATTTTACTAACATCTAAAACTTTAAACAAATAGGGTAATTTACCGAAGTCGGTTGCCACCTCTTCCCCTAAGTTCTCTGTTCTATTTTGATCTAAAAACTGCTCTAAAGAAACGCTGCCTTTATCTGTAATTACTTTAGATGGTGCTTTTAAATGCGCCCCTAACCAATATTCTGCATACGTGGTGTTTGGTACTATCGGTTGTGAAACTAAATTAGGAATGAAGCTTTCTCCACCCCAATCATAATTTTGCACTTGTCCTTCAATTCTAAATAGTCGATTGTCTTTTGTATCCAAATTCCCCATATTTTTTTTATTAGCCGTTTATTAATTCTTTAAGATCATAGACTTTTCTTAATAGTACTCTTTCATCTATTTTATGAACCAAATCTTCCGCAGATATCTTCCTCATTTTCTTCATTAGCGTTTTGTTGAAAATATTTTTTGGTGATGTGTGAACAATCAAATTAATATCTTCTGTTTTAGACAAAAATCGTACACCCGCTTTTACTGCAGACATGGATGTCTTTTCTTTTCGTAAATTTAAAATAGAAATATCAAATTTAGAAGATTCTTTTAACTTAAAAAGAAATTTTAATATTTTATTATCATTGCCATTATTTACAAGACATATTTTATATTGTTTATTAAAGAATGATTTTAAATAGAAATTTTCTAAAACATCCATATCGCTCTTACCAAAAACAACGATGATCCCTTTCTTCATATTTCCTTTTTTTAATAATTTTAAGCACTGTTAATGCATTTTAGACCAACAGTTCCTTTATTTTTAACAAACTATTTTTTCTTTCCTTTTCTATAAAACCAAGCTATTTGACCTAATTGCCCCACTATTTTTACAGAATCTTTCATAGATAGTTTAGAACCATCTGCATGAATCCATCTTTTTAAGGGTTGCTCACATAACATTTCTTTTGCTTTATCCAATCCATAATGAAGTGTTATTCTTCTAAAAATTTCAACATCAAAAATCCATTGTGTTACAAATTTATCACCAAAAGAAATATCAATAACATCTTTATGAAATATTTTTGCTCCACATTGTGTATCCTTAAAGTCCATAGAAAGTATTTTTCTGATGATAAAATTAATCGTCATACTAATAATTTTCCTTGCAGATTCTTTAGTAATATTCGCCCCCATTCTACTAATTCTAGAACCACTTACTATTTTATACTTTGCATTCCCTTCAATAGTGGTAACTAAATCGTCAAAATCGGCTAAATCTGTAGATAAATCGGCATCTAAAAATCCTATAAAGTCTAAATCTTCTTGTTTAGCCATGTATAACATTCCTTGTCTTACCGCTTCTGCTTTACCTCCATTTTTTTCACAATCGTACACGGTAATAAAATCTTCTCTACCTTTTCTTAGTGTATTTAAAACTTCTAATGTTTTGTCTTTACTTCCATCGTTTACAAAACACAAATGATAGCCAGAGTTTTTATCTATATAATCTGTAAACTCTTTACTTAACAATCTTTCTTCTTCGTTATAACAAGGAATTACAACACCTACACATCTTTCTTGAATAATGGTGTTTGAGTATTTTTTTGTGCTATCCATATTTTCTGGAGCACCAATTAATCTTTTTGTTCTTAAGCCAACCTCTGTTAAACTTAATGGCTTTTTCATGTAATCATTTACTCCTAGCTCAAAACCTTTGGTAATCATTTCATCATCTGTATTACCAGATAAAATCATAATTGGGGTGTCAGATTTTTTTACTTCTCTAATATGTCTTACAACTTCTAACCCAGAAATGGTAGGCATATTAATATCAACAATAACTAAATCTGGCTGAAAAGAATTAAATAATTCAATTCCTTTTACACCATCAGTTTCTGTAATTACTTCATACCCCATTTCTTTTAATCTAACTTCTAATGGAATTAAAACTAATTTCTGATCATCTATTGCTAATATTTTCATGTCTGGGGTTTTTTTATTAATTAATTACACTGCAAAAATACTTTAGTTTTATTACCTTACTTTTAAATTAGTTATTAAAGGTAGTTTAACTCAGTTGAAAGGTAGTTTACTTTAGACTAATATAAAAAATTATCCTTAAAAATATTTATCTTTACATCATTATAAGCCCGACTTCTGTTAATGAAAGAAAAATCTAATAAATACTTAATTACTGCAATTCTTTTGGCAGTACTTTTTCATGGATCTACTATTTTCTTTACACTAGAAACTACTTATGATGCTTTAATTCATTTGTTTTTTGCAGATCATTATGCACATCATTGGTTTGAACCTTGGAACTATAAGTGGTACACTGGTTTTACGGTACAAAGTTATCCGCCTTTAGTACATCAAACAATTGGCGCATTATCTTTAATAGGAGGGCTAAAATTTGGAATGTTTACGGTTGCCCTAATTGCTATTTTACTCTTTGTTACGGGGGCTTATAGATATTCTTTACTAATAACAGCAAATAGAACTGTTGCTGGTTATGCGGCTATTTTAGCCGTATTTTCTTCCTCTTTTGTAGAAACCTTACATATTTTTGGGCAATTGCCCAGTATTATTGGAGTTTCCGTTTTAATGCATTCCTTACCAGAAATTTATTTATGGCTTAAAACAGGTAAATATAAATTTTTCTTTACATCGCTTTCTTTAATTGCCGTTACCGTAACCTCTCATCATGTTACCCCCATTTTTGGAATGTTATTTTTTATTTTTCCTCTAATTGGTACTGTAATTATGGATGTAGCTAAAGAAGAAGCAGGTTCTTATAAAGATGTTACATTCTTATTGTTTCTAAAAACGTTTATGAAACAATTAAAACGAAACTTAACATTTGGTTTTTCTGCTTTACTACTTATTATATTTTGCATTTTCCCATATTGGATGAACTCTAAATTAAATCCAATTACTCAAGTACCAATTCCGCATGGTTCTAGAGATAGTTTTATAGAAGTAACCTCATCTGGTTTGGTATTTTTTACAATTCCATGGGGACTTTTATTGTTTGTGCTTCCTTATTTATTCTATAGATATTTTAGTAAAAGATATATCTGTTTTGGTATCTCTTTTACCATGTTGGTTATTTTAGGTACAGGAGGAACAACCCCAATACCCAAAATACTTTTAGGTGAAAATGCCTTTAATATTTTAACGCTAGATAGATTTACACTTTGGGCTACCATTATGTCTATTCCTATTTTTGGCGAATTTATTTATAGGTTTGTAGAAGGTGATTTAAAAACGTTAATACAAGATCGGTTTGGCGCCGTTTATCATAGATTAATAGGAGGCCTTTTAGCAGGCGCTTATGTTTCTATGGTCATTTTTACTATGAGCTTAGGATACTTTAGACCGTCACAACCTCAAAAAATAAAAATGTTGCCTATTGTTAATTTTTTGAGTCAAGATTCTCATGATCAATGGCGGTATTTAACGTTAGGTTTTGGAGATCAAATGGCATGGTTAGCTGCACAAACAAATGCTTTGAGTGTAGATGGTAATTACCACTCTGCAAGACGATTACCAGAATTAACCACAAGACCCATAGAGCGCTTAGAAAATTCTAAATTTAAAGGAGTTGCTGGTATTGGTTCTTTGCAACAGTTTTTAACAACTCCAGAGAAATACAATTTAAAATATATTTTTTCGAATGATAAATTTTATGATCCGGTATTATTTTTCTGCGGATGGCAGCGTTTATCTCAGTTAGAAAATGGTATTATGGTTTGGGAAAAATTAAACGTACCTCCTATTTCTTCTATTTTACCAAAAGAAGATGTACCTGCATGGGTAAAAATAATTTGGGGAATTATTCCTTTTTTAACCGTGCTTATTGCCTTTATTTTAAATGTACAATCCTTATTTGTAAACAGTTTAAAAACAAAAATAAAAGCGGTACCGGTTTACTTTAAATTTAAAGTAGAATATAATAAATTTCCTAGAATTGTTTTAAAAGCACTTCATATTTGGGCAGTAATATTAATACTTGTTATTGCGTATGCCTGCTATATGTTTTACATTAAAAATGATACCCAAAGGTCTCCAGAAAATGTGGTAAAAGCGTA
Source organism: Polaribacter sp. Z014 (assembly GCF_023555435.1). Taxonomy (NCBI): domain Bacteria; kingdom Pseudomonadati; phylum Bacteroidota; class Flavobacteriia; order Flavobacteriales; family Flavobacteriaceae; genus Polaribacter; species Polaribacter sp. Z014. The sequence goes on along the minus strand of NZ_JALCZP010000005.1, from coordinate 219,517 downwards.
TTATGACGCTGTCGATTTTAAAGAATTGAATAAAAGTTTTACCTATATAGACCCAGAAGATCAACTTACACGTGATCAATATTTATTAGAAATATCGGTTACAGATGGTTTATTAAGTTCTTATGCAAAATTAGATGCTATTACTACAGAAATTATAAAACAAACAGATAGTATGGCTACTTTAAAAGTAGAAACAAAATGGATTACTCCTCTTGAAAAATTATCGAAAACAGAATTTAAAACAGCGGTTAAAAGAAACAGAAAATGGTATTTAAAACCTACAAGAAAATCTATAGATTTACCGCCAGATCAATTATACTCTAAGAATTCTACGGGTTATTTTAACCAAGGAAGAAGAAGAATTACCACAGAACAAACCCATCATGAAGATGTGTTAAAACAACCTGTTTTAGAAATTGTATCTGCTAAATTGATAAAATTTAACAAACGGTATGCTATTATTGGTGAAGTACAAAATATAGACAATGTTCCATCAGACGTAGTCTTAAAAGGAACGCTTTATAATGATGATAATAAAGAATTGGCTACTTACAATGCAAAACACATTTTAAAACACAAATTAATGCCGAAAGAAATTAGTGCTTTTAGAATTAATTTTGAAGGTATTGCGTGGTCTAAAACAAAAGATTCTATTCCAAAAACATTTAATCCAGATGAATTTACGCCTGTAGAATTAAGTGAACAACCCACAAAATTTAATTTACAAGCTGCAGGAAACACCACAAATTCTGATCTTTTTAAAGACATTGTTTTAAGTGAAATGAATATTACACCTAATGTTATTAGCGGAACTTTATTTAATAGTGGAATTCAAGAAATTACGGTTCCTCAATTAATTATTACATTTTACAATGAGAAAAAAGAAATGATTTGGGTAGACAACCTGTTTTTAAAAGAAGGAATACGACAAGAAAGAAAACTGCGTTTTAACTATCCAATACCGCTAAACCCAGTTATAAAAACCATTAATGATAACATGAGTTTTTGTTTTGTAAACGGTTTGCCAAATAAAGATATTGCCTTTAAAATAATGCCAAACAGAATAAAAAATCAAACCATTGGTAACTTACAAAAAGTAACACATCCACTTTTTAGTTATGTAAGAATAGAATTAAGTATGTATATCGGTAATCCAAAATAATGAAGTTAAAACAAGTTTTTTTTCTGATACTGTTTCAGTTCGTAGTGATTTCTTTTCTTGCACAAGAAACAACTGCGACGCATTCTGGTATTTCTTTAATATCTACAAAAAAGACTTTTATTGTGGGTGATAAAATTACGCTCGAGTTTCTTGTAAAAAATGACTCGCTTATTCAATTATATTGTGCTAATAGTTATGGAGCTACCGTTTTAACACCTAAAGTTATAGCCAAAAAAAACACGTTTAAAATCCCCTCTTTTATGTCAAAAAAAAGAGGTGTATTATCTTGGAGCATTATAAATTCTTCAGAAGAAATTTCTGGTAATATATCCATTCTTTCGCAACAGCAACCAACCACTATAGAAACCTATGTAGGGCCACCAAGTATAGATGCCGGTGGTTTAGATTACACCATGTTAGTGGTAATACCCACAGATAGTTTAGACAACCCTATTTTAGATCATAGTAAAGTTGATGTAAAGTATCAATTTTTGAAATCAGAAAAATCTCAACCTATTTTAACCGATAAATTAATAGGCTATAAAAACATCTTTTCTCCTAAAAAAAGTGGAAGAATGATTATTTCATCAGAATCTTATGGTTTAAATTCTAAAGAATTTGACGTAAATATTATGCCTGCTATTGCTACCAATTTTAAACTTTTTGCAAGCAGAAATCATGAATATGCAGATGGTAATCAAATTACAACCTTTTACACGTCCATCATAAAAGACAAAAACAGAAATATTGTAAGTGATGGGAGTTATATAGAGTTTTATATCACCAATAAAAAGGGAGATATTTTAAAAACCACTGGTACTACAATAAATGGTGTTGCTCATGCAAAAATTATTCATCCAGATTTTGAAGAAGTATGGAAAGTGAAAGCATATTTTATAGGTATTTCAGAAAGTAACGCCATAACAATTAAGTACAAAAAAGTAATTGAAGATTATACTGTTTCTTTTACAGCACATAATAGAAGCATAAAAGTAGGACCCTTAAAAAGTTTTATGAAGCAAATAATTCCGGATGGACTCTCTGTAAAATTATCTATTTATAAAAATAACACTCTTACTAAAGAGCTTTTTAAAGAATCTTTAAATGGGTTTGCTACGTTTTATTTAGATCCCAATATTTTCGAAAATAATTTGTATAAAATTGTTATTGAAACTGCAGGAATTAAAAAAGAATTTAAAAGTTTTAAATTATGGTAAAAACGAACAAACGAATTCTTAGAGGTGTTTTAATGCTTACTTATTTATTTATAATAGGAATTCTTTTATTCTTAGTAAGCTCTTTGTACAGTTTTTTAAATACAGGTGCAGACAGAAGTAAAATGTTGCACACAGAGGTAAAACAAGTAGAACAATATCTACCTAAAGTTACTTGGAAAAATGATGGAAACAAAGGAAGAAAAATAAGTCAAGAAAAAATAATTGCTGTTCAGAATGATTATTTAGACGCTTGGTACGTAAAACAAGTTGCCTATAAAACCAATACTAGAGTAGGAATTGAAGATTATTTTACTAAAAGCTCTCGAAAAAACATATACAACATATTAGATTACAATAAATTACATAAAACGTCTATAGAGTCTACGACCTTAGAACACAACTTAGATCTCGAGTTTTTTAGTGAAGATGGGCAATTAATTGTTTTAAAAGATTCTAATGCTTTAGAGTATAAAAAAATTTTTAAAGACAAAAAATTAATTTTAGAATCTACTGAAGTCTCCACTTATAGATACGTTTTATTGCTAGAAGATGGTTTTTGGCGGGTAAGACATATGGTAAAAGAAAGTACTGCTAAATTTAAGGATACCTCTCAAAAAAATCCATTAAATTTTACAAATATAAAAGGGATTAACTATTATCCGCAAGCGACTCCTTGGAATATGTATGGGGATGCATTTGACATCAATATTATTAAAAACGATTTTAGAATTATTAAAAAAGCCGGTTTAAATTCTATAAGAATATTTGTGCCTTACGAAGATTTTGGAAAAGCAAATGTAAAATTTGAGAAGTTAGAAAAACTAAAAAAAGTTTTAGATACGGCGTTCGCAGAAGACTTAAAAGTTGTAGTTACTTTGTTTGATTTTTACGGAAATTATGATGTTTTAGATTGGACATTGAACCAAAGACATGCCGAAAAAATTGTAGAAACATTTAAAGATCATCCGGCTATTTTAGCCTGGGATGTTAAAAATGAACCGAACTTAGATTTTGCTTCTAGAGGCGAAGTAAATGTAACCGCTTGGTTAGATTTTATGATTATCTTAATAAAAAAAATAGATAAAAAACATCCTGTAACTATTGGTTGGTCTAATACAAAAAGCGCCACTATTTTAAAAGATAAGGTAGATGTAGTCTCTTTTCATTATTATGAAGATATAGAGCAACTTGAAAGTGAATACCTAAAATTAAAAGAAGAAATAAAAGACAAACCAATCGTTTTACAAGAGTTTGGTTTATCTTCTTATGGTGGTTTTTGGAGACCATTTGTGGGCTCTGAAGAAAAACAAGCAAACTATTATAAAGAAATACAAAGCATCATGACAAAAAACTCAATTCCTTTTATGTCATGGACTTTATATGATTTTGATGTTGTACCCAAAGAAGTTTTAGGAAGTCTTCCTTGGAGAACAAACCCTCAGAAAAAATTTGGTTTTATCACCAGTTCTGGTGCAAAGAAATTATCTTATAAATATATTTCTAAAGAATAATGATTACTTCTTTTTAGCTATAATTTTATCAAATTCTTCTAAATACATATTCGTAATTCTTTCCATAGGAAAAGCAGTTGCAGCTTTATAATTAGCTTCACCTAATTCAATTCTATAGGCATCATTAGTTACAATCGCTTTAATGGCGTTTGCTAAACTTGTTACACTTTCTGGTTCAAAAAACTCTCCTCTATATCCTTCATCTTCAATTAAAGTGGCTAAATCTCCTAAATTTGGCATTACTACTGCTCTACCATAACTACCTGCTTGGTGTAATACTCCAGAACTACCTGTTGTAGACGTATAAGGAAAAACAACTACAGCACTTTCTGTAAACAACGGTTCTACTTCATTTTCTTCTACATACCCAGTAAACGTAAGTTGTGGTACATGTTTATACGTTTCTTTAGCATTTTCTAAATAACCGGGTACGTTAGGATTGTCTGTTCCGGCAATTACAATTTCTAAATCTAAGCCAGTTTCTTTTCTTACAATTTCTACAGCTTCAATCATAGCTTCTACTTTTTTGTAGGTTCCGAATTTACCAAAAGCCATAATTTTTAAAGGACCTTCTGGCAATTTTTGTGATGGATTATCAGGAATTTCAAAAGTTCCATGAGGAATCATTTTTACATTATCAACCTTGTATTTATCTTCTAAGGTAGTAACATATTTATCCATGGTTACCGTAACTAAATCTGCTTTTAAAATCAATCTGGTTAAGGATGTACCAATAAAATTATATATTTTTTGAGCCAATTTATTAGAAGTAAATCCAGCACTATCTAAATCTACTTGTTCTAAAATATTATGTAATAAAACGATGGTAGGAATTCCTTTCATTTTACAAATTAAAGGCAATGTTAACCCTAATGCAGCAACAACTTTCTTATCTCCAAACTTCATAAATTGCAAGTTGAATAAAACAGCATCTGGTTTGGTTTCATTAATTGCTTTTATAACATTATTTGTATTACCGTAGCTATTAAATTTCCAACATTCTTTCACCGTAATTTTACATCCTTTCTCCGTAAAATTAATATCTTTTCCTTCTGGAGTTTCATCCGTTAAAAGAATTAATTCTGTTACTTTTTCACTTTGCCTAAAACTTTTTACTAAGTGATATGCGTATTCGTTTAAAGTTACTTTACTTGGTGGATATGCAGTTACGAGGGCTAATTTCATATTGTGAATTTTTAATTATGATTCAAATTTCAGGTTTTTACTTTTATTTTTTATACTAAAACGGCTCAAAGACCATTATATATAGATGATTGGAAAATAGGTTTAGATATTATTATTCTTTAGTTTCTTTAATGGCTTTTGTAGCTTTAGAATCTTTAAAAAAGAAGAAACTAAGTTGCACTATTAAAAGTAAAACCATTGCTATAATTTGCACATGAACAACTTGCTCTAATGTTTCATGATACAGCACAACCAAAACTATTTGTAACATTCCAAAAATTCCAGAAAGTACAACAGGCACATATTTATCTAACGACAAATAATAATATGCAAATATATTTGAGATGGCAAAAATTCCTGTCGCAGAAGCATATTTCCATAATAATGATGCAACTGATAAGTATTCACTACCAAATAAAATTTTAATTATTTCATCAGGAAATAAAAAGCAACTAATAACGATTACAGCAGCAATAAAACCAATATAAACAACGTATTTTAACAAGATTGGTAACGTATCTTTGCCTTCTTTTTTTAATTGAACAACTTTTGGTAAAAGTAACATTACAAACATCCAAGCAATAAAATAGACAACTCTACCAATAAGTGCTAATGAAGCGTATAAACCAGCCTCATAAGATTCAAAATAATGTTTTACTAATAAAATATCACTGTTGTTAATAATGATTTGTGTTAACTCGTAAAAAGCTGTAATAACAAAGAAGTTCTTTACCAACTTTTTATTATCTGCCTCTAAACTAAAAGGTTTAAGTAAAGAAATATGGCTGCTTTTAAACGGAATTAATCCAAAAACAAAAGAACAAAAAATACCGATTGCTATAATTAAAGAAGAATCAATATCTAAAAAATATAATAATGCGAAGGTTAATATTAAACGACTAATCATTTCTGATTGATACGTAATTGATAAAGATTTTAATTCTTGTTTTCCTTGAAAAACGCCTCTATTTACACTCATTAAAAAATAAAACGGAACTCCAAATCCAAAAATAACAAACATTGTAGAAGAAGTTGTTTTAAAGAAATGCTGCAATTGCGTTGAAAAAACAATAATAGCAATTCCTAAAAAGATTCCGGTAAATAAAGCATTTTTATAAATTTTAGAAATAAAGCCGGTAAAAATAGTATCTTCAAAAAGTACAGAAAATTTAGCTGTTACCAATTGAAAAGTCATTGCCACAAAAGACAATACCAATAAAAATGTAATTAAGATAGCTGCATCTGCAAATTTTTCTGGCCCTAAAACACGTCCTAAAACCAAATTGTATAAATAGTTTCCTCCATTTACAAGAAGAACACTTAACATAAATAACTGTTCCGGTTTAATTCCGTTTTTCACAAATCGTATAATTGCTTGCATATTATTCCTCTTTTTATTGAGCTATTTTTACGTTCTCAAATTAATCATAAATTTCTTTACAATCATCAATATTCTATTACTATTTTCTAGATAACCCAAAATCTTACTAAAAACAAATATCACCTAGTTTCTTCAAAAATAATTCCTTTTCACGTTGAAAAACACTTTTATATCGATAAAAGATTAATTACTATTGCTTAACTTGCCAAAGCTAAATTTAAACCTATGAAAATAATATATTCTACTCTTTTCTTCTTTCTTTTCTTGAGTATACAAAGCTTTAGTCAAGATATGCAAGAAGGTTTTACCTACTTAGAAACAGGTAAATACAAAGAAGCTGAAGTTTTTTTTAAAGATATCCTAAAAGAATACCCTACAAACAAAACGGCAAGACTTTGTTACGGAAGAGCCATTGGTTTAAATGGAAAGGCAACAGCTGCGGTAACACTTTTTACAAATTTACTAAAAGATTATCCCACAGATTTTGAAGTGAAACTGAATTATGCAGAATCTTTACTTTGGAATAAAAATTATCCTGATGCAAAATCTTTTTATCAAACTTTACTAAAAGAAAATGATAAAAGCTTTCCTGCATTGTTAGGTTATGCGAATACTTTATCTAATTTAAAAGAATTTGAAGATGCTTTAATCTACGTAGATAAAGCTTTAGAAGTACTCCCTGGAAACCCTAATGCATTGGTTTCTAAGAAATATATGAGATTAGGATTGGCGAGTAAAAAAGTAACGGATCAAAAATATGAGGAAGCAGAAACAATTTTAAAAGAAAATTTTACTTCTTTCAAAGACGATAAGGAAACATTACTAAACCTTGCTAATTTGTATTTAATTTCTAAACAAATAGAAAAAGCGAAAAGCACTTATGAAATTATAGGTAAAAAACCAGAAGATAAACTAACCTCTTTAAACGGAATTTCTTTAGCTTATCACCTAGATACTGATGATAAAACGGCATTAACTATAAGTAAAACAGCGCTAAAAAACATTGATAAAAACACCCCTGAAACCTTAAAAAATCAAACCACAGAAAGATATATTCAAGCATTAATTTGGAATAAAAAATATACACCTGCCGAAACTGAAATTGATAAATTATTAGACAACAATGAAAAACCAGAAAACTGGATGCTTTCTTTAAGAGCTACTCTTAATATTTATAAAAGTGATTTTAAGAAGAGTATAGCAGATTATAATTTAATCTTAAAAAAAGACAGCGCTTCGTTTGATGGTAATCTTGGAAAAGCAAATGCCCTGAAAGCCTCTGGTTACTATAACAATGCTTATAAAAGTGCAGAAAACACACTTACTTTTTATGAAAAACAGAAAGATGCTTCTAACTTTATAAAACAATTAGATTTAAGCTTTACCCCTTTTGTAGAAACCAAATTTTCTTATTCTTATGATAATGGAGATAACGAAGCAAATGCTTACGATGTAAAAGCGGAAATTCCTTTTTCTACAAAGTTTAAAATTTTAGCCAATTATAATTATAGAACAACCCTTAATAATCAAATTGACTCATTAAAAGCTACTACCAATAATTTATTATTAGGTGTTTCTTATCAAATATTAAATAATGTTACCTTAAAAGGTAGTTTTGGTGTTACGTCTTCCGATTCAGAAGCTGAAAAGTACACTCAATTATTAACAGATATTTCTGTTAATATAAAACCATTTAAGCTTCAAAGTTTAGATTTAGGTTACAAAAGAGATGTTCAGAATTTTAATGCCGCGTTATTAAATGATGAAATTGTACAAAATAATCTTATTTTAAATTATAGTTTAAATACAAACTTTAACCTCGGTTGGTTTACGCAGTATTATTATACATGGCAAAGTGATGAAAACGTTAGAAACCTCTTATTTACGTCTCTTTACTATAATATCTTTGCGAAACCATCTATAAAAGCAGGTCTTAATTATCAAAATATTTCTTTTAAAGACTCTAAAGATAATTATTTTAGTCCTAGTAAATTTAATGCCGTAGAGATTTTTGTTGATCTAATAAAAGATGAAGCTGCCGCTAAGAAAAAAGAATGGTTTTATGGTTTAACTGCAGCCACTGGTCTACAATATATAGAAAATGATGACTCTCAAAGCACCTATAGAGTTCAGGCTAAATTAGGATATAAATTTTCTGAACGTGCATTAATAAACATCTATGGTTTGCAAAGTAATATAGCTTCTACTGCTGCATCTGCAACAACCACAGCTAGTTTTACGTATACTGAGTTTGGGTTACGATTTAAATGGATCTTCTTAAAAAAACCTTTGTACAAAAAATAAGGGCAAAAGATTTCTCTTTTGCCCAACAACATTCCTACTTTGTATTGGGGGACTAGTTGACGATAAAGGTTCCAGAATGTTGATTATTTTCATCGTCAATAAGCCTGTATTTATAAACTCCTTTTTTTAATTGAAGAGCATTGTATTGTACTTTTTTAGAAGAAGAAGAATTTGTATTAATTTTCTGAGCATCTACAATTCTACCCATTAAATTATATACATTAATTTGAATATATTTAGCTACTTTAGGTAACTGTATTGTTGTAGAATTTGTAAAAGGATTTGGATAGTTTAATAATTTTTCGCTAAGCTCTTTTGTAAAACTTTCCTCATTTAAATTATTGTTTAGAGTAAATGCTATCTTATTTATATCTAAACTAAAAGGCTTATAATATGTGTAATCACCTATTACTGAAAATACTATTGTTTTAATACTTGAAACCATAACCTTCTTCCCCGCATCATCTACAAAATCTAACAATGAAATGGTATATGTTTTCTCTGCTGAATTTTCAGGAATCGTATATCGTAACCTATGCTCCCAGTCTCTATTTTCATTCGTCATAATAACGACTTCTACCGGTTCATTATTTTTAATATTGAAATTTATAAAATTATACCCCTCAACACTTAAACTTTCATTTCTAGGTAAAAGGTGTCTAAATAAATTAATATTTCCTTTTACTTCTCCTATTACCTTTACGCTCCTATCCACTTCATAAATAGCATCATCTTCTTCTCTTTCAGATAAGTTTACTTCAAAATTAGAAACCGTTACATACTCTTTCAAATAATCTAAACCCCAAGGTCCATCTGCCACGTATAAAGCATCTTTTTGCTTAGAAGAAGTTGTTTCTAAATAAAAACCAATATCAAATAAAACACCTGTTTCTATAGATAATACTTCATTATAGTTTCCTGAAAGTGAAAAAACATTGGCTGCTTTAATATGTGCTGTTAATTCTGTTTCGGCAATATTACCAACAAAATTAACTGACTTTTCTTGTGTTCTATTTACAATATTTAGGTTTAGAATACCATTAACATAGCTACCAGATTTAACAAAAACATTTGGTAAAACACTTGTTTCTAAGGTACTTTTTAATCCATCTTTAGATGAATGTTTGTCTATAATAAAATTTGCTATTGATAAAACTTGAGAAAAGGATGTTCCAAAAATTATATAGTTATGATAATTACCAGTTGGGTATTGGTCTATATTCCAGAAACTAAATAATTCATTTTCTTTTGTATCAACTCTAATAGAAAAGCGTAATGTATATGTAATTTGACCAGAAACACTACTTATTTTAGATTTAATTACTTGATGCTCTTTTACAAGTATAGTACTAATACTATCTAAACGATCATTATTTAATCTGTCATAAATAATTTTTGAATGATCATAAACAACTCCATCCGATTTGGTTGCTATAACAGAAGATACTTTATTTTTACCCTGATAATAACTTACGGAAAAAGTCTCTTTAATATTTAAATTTTCAGAGAGTCCTTTAGGTTTAAAAACAAATGCCGTTTCTGTATGATTACTTCCTGTTTCTGGTAAATAATCTATTAAAGCATTTGTTATATTACTTTTAGATAATTGACTCTTATTAAACCTTACGCCTTCTCCAACACCAAATCCATCGGCTTTGTTTGTTTGAGCGTTTAAGTTTGTAGCTACTATAAAAGTAGAAATTAGCAATAAATTTTTTATGATATATTTCATTATACCACAAAAATAAGCACTAACTAAAGTAAAATTATTGAATTTTAGCCACTTACACTTTAACTATAGATGAATGGTAAGGCTTGTTTAGATAAATAATTAAAGTAAATCTAATCTTTTCATCAATTCTGGTCGTTTAGACCTACTAACAGGAATAACGTCTTTCTTTATTAAGACACTATTGTCTTCAATATCTATAATTTTTTTAATATTGATAATATAAGAACGATGTATTTTAAGGAATAGAGAATCTGGTAGTTTTTCTTCAATTTTCTTAAGAGTAGAATGTACTTTATAATCTTTTGTTTCTGTTTTTATTTTAATATAATCTCCTTTGGCTTCTATTAAATAAATACTAGGTAAATCTATTTTTATCAATCTACGATCTATGTTTACGTAAAAATCGTTTTCAATATCTATGGGTTTAGAAGTTTCTTTTTTTACTTCATTTGATGCTAAATTTTTTCTTTCAGCTTTATCAATTGCTTTTTTAAAACGAGGTAACTCTACCGGTTTTAATAAATAATCTACAATAAAGTCATACTCAAAAGCTTCTATAGCAAATTTAGGATCTGAAGTAGTTAAAATAATTTTTGGTGGGTTTTTTAAACTTTTAATAAAATCTAAACCACTAAAATTAGGCATATGAATATCTAAAAAGATTAAGTCTACCTTATTCTCATTCAAATACTTTATTGCTTCTATGGCACTTGGAAACTCTTCTAAAAGGTTTAAAGAATCTATTTCATTGCATAAGGTTTTAATTATAACCCTTGCCATTTTTTCATCATCAATAATAATACAATTCATAAAACTTATATAGTTTCTATATACGCCGTAATTGTTTTTAAAATCTTCTCAAAATCTTCTTCCTTCTCTAAACTTAGTTCTCGAAGATTATGTTCAAACTCATTAGCAATTTCGTAGCTCTTTTCGAGACCTAAAATACTAATTTTATGTTTAAGTTTATGAACATTTTCTTCAATTTTTTTAAACTCTTTATTTTCTAAGCTGTTATAGTAATCTTTTTTCTCTTCTGGAAACTCTGTTTTAATTACTTTTATTAACTCTGCTTTAATAGAATCATCGCCTCTTGCTAATTGTTCTATATATTCTAAATTTGGTTGCTCCATGGTTATTTTTTTAAACTAAAATAAAAAGTAGAACCTACTTTTGGTGTAGATTCTATAGAAATTTCACCTTTATATAGCTCAATTACTTTTTTAACAATCGATAATCCAATTCCAGATGAGCTATAATCGTCCTCTAATTTTTGGAATGTAACAAATATTTTATCAAAATATCTTTCTTCAATACCTATTCCATTATCTTTAATATAGAAATTCCAGAAGTCTTCTTCTTCTTTAAAACCAATTTCAACTATAATATTTTCTTTATTGTTAAATTTTATAGCATTATCTATTAAGTGAGAAAATAACTTTTCAAGTCTGTATTCATCTCCTTTAATAGTTGGCAATTTTTTTGGAATAATAAAAGTAACATTCTCTTTTTTATCAATATCTTGTATAATTGTATCAACTAAAGCAGCTAAACTTATATCTATTAAATCACTATAAGCATTACCTATTGATGAATATTGTAAAATTCCTTTTACAATAATATCCATTCTTTCTACATTTTCTTTAATAAGTTCTAGCTTTTCATTTCCACTTTCATCTATAAGATCTAAATAGTCTTCCTGTAACCAAGTTGTTAAGGCTTCTACACTTTGTAAAGGAGTTCTTAAATCATGAGAAAACATTTGTGTGTACTCTTTTAATTCTTGATTTTGATGTTCTAAATTCTTTAAAAGGATATCTTTTTGTTGATTGATACGTATTATTTCTCTTGTCTGATTATCAATAAAATCTACCAATTTTAAAGAATCTGAATTCTCCATTGGACGATCATCTTTTAAATCATAAAACTGTAATTTATCGATTACACTTTCTAATTTTGAAATTATATTTTTCTGAGAGTCAGACTCTTCTCTTAATTGTTCATTAGCACTATACAGTTCGTCTGAACTGAATTTAGTTGCTCTTTGCAACATTAAAAACTGTTCTTCTGAAATACTGTAAGATTTATCTATAGCCTCTAAGAATTGGTCTAATTCTTTGTTAGACTGTAATTCTTTGGGAAGAAATTTTCTTATTTGTCTTTTTAATAGAGAATTCATTACTCGCTTATTAATGTAACTGTCATGGTTTGGTTGTGTAATTGACAACTATTTTCTCCAATAAAAGGCGCTATTTCGCCATAAGAATACAACCCTGTTATCGTTGCAGTATCACCAACAACTTCTATTACCTCTTCTACTTCTTCTTCTACTCTTTGGTCTAAAACTAATTTTCTACCAATACAACTTACTAAAATTGCTAATTCTGGTTTCTTCTTTCTAAATTCTAAAGCACTTACAGCTGCTTTTTCTGCTGCATTTACAATGTTATCTACATTAGTCATCATTAATTGCACTTTAGTATCTTCTACAATATCACCCGCTAAAATCATAGAATTCTCTTCTTCGTCTATATTTAATATACTTCGCACAATTGTATTAGTACCATCTTCAGATTTTACATTTAGAGGATATAACAATGCTGCTCCTGGCAATTCTTTAGATTTTTCTCCTAAGTATTTCTTATACAAATCTAAAGCCGGTAAATTATCTAATTCATATAAAATATTCCCTTTAGATTTGGTGACCACTCTTTCTGGTCCAAAAGGAGTCCAACCGCCATTAATAGAAAAAGTAATTTCTAAGGTTTCTCCATACAATCCTATAGCCACCATTTCTCCTGGTTTAGGGTTTTCGTTGTAAGAAGAAATTGTTTTTTCAAATCGTGCATCATCTCCACACAAAGCACCTGTAATTAACAAGTTATTGTCTGTAGCGGCATTCATTCCTCTCGTTAATTGGCTACCGTTTATAAAACTTCCTTCAGAAAGTACAAAAACGTGTTTTAAACCTTCTTTTGGCAACTGACTTATTAAGTCTTTACCTATAGCAAAACTATCAATTTTGTGGTTTGGATCTGCGTTTAAAATATTTGCTGTTTTTATAACAAAAGTACTTTTTTCGAATTCAATAGCTGTAATTGTTATGGTTTCATCATCTATAGATTCTGATGAAATATCTCCACAAGCAGAACCAAACACAATATGACCATCTTTAAATAAGTCTCTAACCTCATCAAGAATAGTTTCTTCTTCTAATAAATATCGATTACCAAAAACAAGAACTAACGGTGCTATTAAATCTATTTTTTCTGATAAATATTTCCAATCAGTATTTTTATACTTTTTAAGTTGTACAGTTTTCATTTAATTCTTTTTTATGGTGAAGTAAAAAGTAGTACCAATGTTTGGTTCACTTTCTAACCAGATTTTTCCTTCGTGTAAATCAATTATTTTTCTAACAATAGATAATCCTATTCCTGTAGAATCTTCCCTTTTATTTAACGAAGTAAACACTTCAAATATTTTACTATGATATTTTTTTTCTATACCTATACCATTATCTTTTACAGAGAATTGATGAAAGCTTCCTTTGTCTGTGTAATCTATTTCTACAAGACCTATTTCTTTATCACAAAATTTAATAGCATTACTTATAAAATTTTGAAATAATTGATGAAACTTGGTTTTATCTCCTCTAACGATTGGTAATTTATGAATTACATTTACAGATATATTTTCTGGAATAAATAAAAACTTTTTTAAATTAGACAACGTAATATTTAAGTCTACATCTTCATCTTCTGTAACAGCAGTACCAGCACTTGAGTATTCTAAAACATCAGAAATTAATTTTTCCATGGTTTCTAATGTGGTATTTAACAGATCGAAGTTTTGAAGTGTTATTTCATCAAATTTACCTTCGTTATCTAATTTTATCCAAGTAACTAATGCATCTATACTTCTTAGCGGAGATTTTAAATCGTGCGAAACAATATGCGCATACTCATGCAATTCTGTATTTCTTTTTTCTAACTCTTTTAAAATTTGTTCCTTTTGAAATTGCAATCTTTTAAATTTAGTGATATCTAAATTTAATGCTATTGACCCCACATTTTCTCCAAACAAATTATAATTAGGTGCAGCACTTACCAACCAATATTTAATTTCTCCCTTTTTATTTTTAGTTTTTAATTCATAAGAAGAAGACTCTCCATTAAGACGTTTTACTTTTTGATCATTTATAATATCTAAATCTCCGTTAAATGTAAAAATATCACGTCCTACTTTTCCTATTAACTCTTCTTTAGCATAACCAGACATTTCTATAAAACTTTGATTAACCATCGAAATTTGCTCCTCCTTATTAATCTCTACGAGCCCTAAATTCATATTAGCAATTATGCTGCTATATTTCTCTTTTTCTACTTCTAAGCTTAAACTGTATTTTTTTTCTAGGGTAATATCTCTAAACGTCCATAAATAGCCTTTTAATTTATCTCCAATAAAAATAGGTGTATAATTTCTTTCGAGAATTATACCGTCTATCATTTCTAATTGTTCGCCAAAAACAGGTTTTTTATTAGCTACTATTTCATCCATTCTTTCTACAAAAGTAGATGATTCTTTAAATAAAACTTTATTTTGCTCTGATGCCATTTTACAATCCATCCCCTTTAAATCTTTGGGTAGCGCATCTATTTTAAATAATTCACAAAATTTGGTATTGGATAATATTATTTTTCTATTTTCATCTTCTAAAATAATACCACTATTTAAATTTAAGACAAGTGCAGCTAATCTATTTTCAGATTCAATAATTAAATCTTCGGAAGCTTTTTGTTTTGTAATATCTCTAACAATACCTTGTGCAGCAACAGCTTTATTTTCTTTATTATAAATAAGTGTTGCATTTACTTGTAGCCATTTTACTTCTTTACTTTTGGTATAAACTCTAGAAGTATATCTATTAAAAAATCCTTTTTCGTATAAATCTTTAAAAGCATTATAGGTATATTCAATATCATCTTGGTATACAATATCAGTTAAATTAAACTTTTCTTTTTCTATATCATACCCAAAAAGGTCTACAGCAATTTCATTCATCTGTAAAACATTACCAAACAGATCCATAACTAAATATGCATCATTAATGTTTTTAAAAACTCCTTCTAGTGTAGATGATTTCTCATTTAAAAGTTCTTCTAATTCTTGAGATTTAGAATATAGTTCTCTAGATTTATCTTCAAGGATTTTTTCTGCCGCTTTCCTTGCAGCTTTTTCACGTTTTAGAGCGCGTTGTAATATTCCTATTTGATCTTGATTTTCTTTTAGGGGAATAGTCATTTTTTACTTCTTTTACGGTATAGCACATAAATTTAATTTATTTTCTGCTTAAAAAAAAATTTTTGTAGAAAATAGACCTATTTAAATTTTATTAACAATAAACCTTACTTCTGTACCATCTTCTTTAATTTTTTCTAAAACGATAGATGCTTTAGTATTAAAATGCTCAAAAGTTTTATTCATTAAGCCTAATCCAAAATGATGCATTGCTCTACTAGATTTATAAATCATAATTATAGAGTTATCCGTTTTTTCTTCTACAATAAATGTAGGCAGTTCTGCATCTGGATATATTTTTTGAACTTCTACATGTATATGATTTTCAATAGATGCTAACATTTCTATAGGGTCTTTATACGTTGCCAAAAGACCTGGGTAACTTCTTTCTATCAATCCGAAAAAGTGTTCTGCATAAACTAAAAGTAAATCATCTGTAGAAATACCTGTATTACCACTTAAATTAGTAACCAATTGTAGCATTTCAGAAAAACTATAGGTGCCAATTGATGTATATACCCCTTCTGATTCTAATTTAGATTGAGAAATAATTTTATCTACCATCTCTAAACCAAACTTTTCTTCTACTAAATCTAAAAACTCTGTAAAAACGACTCCCTTCATATTAATATTTTTTTAATTCATTTATGCTCCAATAAGATAATACGGCTTCAATCTTTTTAACATAATCATCATATTTTAAAGGCTTTAAAACGTAACCAGAAACCCCTATTTTATAACATTCTTCTAGATCTTTTTGATTATCTGAAGTGGTTAAAATAACAGTAGGTATATGTTGTATCTCTTTATTATTTTTTAAGATTGATAAAAATTCTATACCACTCATTTTTGGCATGTTTAAATCTAATAAAATTAAATCAGGAAAGTTACTTTTATCTTGTAAAATTTCTAATGCTTCTTCACCATTTTTAGCTTCTTGCATAGTGTGTTCTAATTTTAACAATGAAAGTGTTCTTTTCATTTTCATAATTTCAATTAGATTATCTTCAATCAATAATACTTTTAAATTCTTAGCCATTTTAGGAGGTTTTACGTTTATTTTATACAAATTTAAGATTATTAATTAGAGTTATCTATCGATGGTTGGTCAAAAAGGATTAGGTGTAGATGAAATGCAAAAAAGTATAGACCATATTAAATTGTAAAGACAAAAAAAAGCTCCAACTTTTCAGCTGGAGCTTTTTTGTATAAAATAGTTTAGACTATTTTCTTACTGCTTTTACAATAGCTAAAGCTGCTCTCACATCTTTTTCTAATTTCGCATAATCTTTATTTGCTATAATTTCTTTAGAAATTAATTTAGATCCCATTCCAACACAAGTTACACCTGCATCAAACCAACCTTTTAAATTTTCTTCTGTTGGAGAAACTCCACCTGTTGGCATAACGCTTGTCCAAGGTTGAGGCCCTTTAACTCCTTTTACAAATTGAGGTCCATAAATATCACCAGGGAATAATTTAACGATTTCACATCCTAATTCTTCTGCTCTAGTAATTTCTGTTAAGGTACCACAACCAGGAGACCATAAAACTTTTTTACGGTTACATGCAATTGCAATATCTTCTCTTAAAACAGGAGTTACAACAAAGTTTGCTCCTAATGCCATGTATAATGATGCTGCACCTGCATCTGTTACAGAACCTACACCCATTATCATACCTGGTAATTCTGCAATAGCATATTTTGTTAACTCACCAAAAACTTCGTGAGCAAAATCTCCACGAGCTGTAAACTCCATTAAACGAGCTCCACCATCGTAACATGCTTTTAATACTTTTTTACTTAATTCTATGTCGTTATGAAAAAATAAAGGAATCATTCCTGTTTCTTTCATTACTTGTGCTACTTCTAATCTTGAAAATTGTGCCATTTTTTTAATGTTTATTTGTGTAATCGTTTATTTGTGTATTTGTTTGATCGTGTAATTGTTGAATTGTACTTGAATGTTAAAGTTACACAATTTAGCAATTAAACCCTTAAACAATTTTAACTCCAGTTTAATATTTTTTTGAAATCATACACTTCAGGATTTGAAACATACTTTTTTGCATTTTCATAATCCTTTTCTTTTAAGAAGAATAAGTTTTCTATGAATAATTGTGCCATATCAGAATTGATATCTACTAATCTTGGTGGAATTTTACCATTTTCATCTTCAAAATCTTTTAGATATAAAGGTGAAATATCTCCATTAGAATTAGCACTTACAATACAACCTGTAACACCTTGATCAAATAATTTTTTAACTCCAATACCTAATAAAGTACATAAGGTTAAATCGAAAGCAATAGGATTACAACATCTTAATTCATAACCAAGCTCTACGGGTCTAGATTTAATTTCTAATCCAATTTCTTTTAACTTAACTTGTAGTAAATAATTAAATATATGAGATTTACTAACATTCCCTAATTCTGGATGTCCATGATCATCATAGGTGAAATTAATTCCAGAATTAATAATTTCCTCTTCTTCCATGAAGTGAAAAACACCTTCACTAATTAAAGCGACTCCGTATTCCACACCCATAATTTTACATTTTACAATAGAAGAAATAATCATATTGATTAACTTCTGGAATGTAATAGTTGTTTTGTTGAACATTTCTGGAATAATCACCATCTGAAAATGACATGCCGAAGCAATTCCAAATGCTAAATGCCCTGCAGAACGTCCCATTGCAGACATTACAAACCAATTTTCACTGGTTCTAGCATCTTCATAAACCGTATTACCAATACGTACACCTTCATCTTTTGCTGTATGAAAACCAAATGTTGGGTTTCTATCTGGCAAAGGTAAATCGTTATCTATTGTTTTTGGTACATGAATATGTCTAACATCTAATTCTTGCTCCTTTAAATATTTGGTTAATCTATTTGCAGTAGAAGCGGTATCGTCTCCACCAATAGTAACCAATAACTTTACATTATTTTTTTTGAAAAAATCTGCCTTAAAATCACTGTCTTTTGGTTTAAATCTGCTCATTATAAGACTAGATCCACCACGACTAAAAATACGATCTGCACGATGAAAATCGAAAATTTCCAATTCAGGATTTTCAGAAAGCAACCCTTGGTATCCATGATGCACACCAATAACCTTATAACCATCTTTCATAAAGGTTTTAGCCACAGTACTAATAACGGTATTAATACCAGGGGCAGGTCCGCCTCCACACATAATAGCTATAGATTTTTTCATGTTTTATTGTAAATGTTTAAAAATATATAATTGTTTTAATCGTGTAATTATTTTTAGCAGTTAAACGCTTAAACAATTACACGATTAAACATTTTTATCTTGCTACTCTTCCAGATGCATCACCACCCATAAGTTTGTTTACCTCTGCAACAGTAACTAAGTTAGCATCACCTTTAATAGTGTGTTTTAAACAAGATGCAGCAACTGCAAAGTCTAAAGCATTTTGATCGTTATCTGGGTAAGTTAATAATCCGTAGATTAAACCTCCCATAAAAGAATCTCCACCACCTACTCTATCTACGATATCTGTAATTTGGTATTGACGCGTTTCTAACATTTGTTTTCCATCATATAAAACTCCTGCCCATGTATTATGAGATGCAGAAACAGAACCTCTTAAAGTAGTAATTACTTTTTTAGCTCTTGGAAATTTCTCCATCATTTGCTGACAAACAGATAAAAAAGCTTCTGCTTTAACATCATGTCCTGCTGTTTGAACTGCAGCACCATCAGGCTTAATACCAAAGTGCATTTCTGCATCTTCTTCATTTCCTAAAATGATATCACAATAAGACGTTAATTCTGTCATGATTGTTTCTCTATGCGCAGCATCACAGAAATTCCATAATTTTGCACGGTAGTTTAAATCTGTAGAAATAGTAATTCCTTTTGCACTTGCCACTTTTAAAGCTTCTAAAGTTACATCTGCAGCTCCTTGAGAAATTGCAGGGATAATACCAGTCCAATGAAACCATTCACATCCTTCAAAAACTGCATCCCAATCAATCATTCCAGATTCAATTTCTGCAATAGCAGAATGCGCTCTGTCATAAACCACTTTAGATCCTCTAGATACAGCACCAGTTTCTAAGAAATAAATTCCTAAACGGTCTCCACCATACACAATCTTATCTACACCAACACCTCTTTTACGCATTTCCATCATTGCACACTCACCAATATCATTCTTTGGTAAACGTGTTACAAAATCTACATCTATTCCGTAGTTTGCTAATGATACTGCTACATTAGATTCTCCACCACCGTAAACAGCGTCAAAATTATTTGCTTGTGAAAATCTTAAAAATCCTTGAGGAGCTAATCTTAACATGATCTCTCCGAATGTTACTACTTTTGCCATTTTAATCCTTTTTTAATATTATAGTTAATTGGTTAAACGTTTAAGCAGATTCTAAAAATAAAATCAAAAGGAAAGAATTGAACTATCGTTTTGATTATAATTAATATCGAATTATATTTGCTTAATCGATTAAGCAAATATATAAAAAAAATTATTATCAAAAAGAAAACTACCATAAAAGATATTGCCAATGTTTTAAACATCTCTGCAGCTGCTGTTTCTAAAGCGCTACACAATGATGATAGAATAAGCGAAAAGACTAAGAAAGCTGTTAGGCAGGTTGCTGAAAATTTAAATTATCAGCCTAATCATCTGGCAAGTGCTCTTAGAAGTGGAAAAAGTAAATTAGTGGGTGTTATTGTTCCTAGAACAAATAGCAATTTTTTTTCATCTGTAATTCAGAATATAGAGGAAGTTTTAAATAAGGAAGGTTATAGTATCATTATTACACAATCTAACGAGTCTTTTAAAAAAGAATGTGCTAGCATAGACACCTTATTATTTACACAAGTAGATGGTATTATCGCGTCTATGGCAAACGAAACTGTAGATTTAACGTATTTTGAAAAAATTAAAAAAGCAAGTATCCCTTTAATTCTGTTTGATAGAGGAGAAAATGATTTAAATGTAGATTATATTGGTATTGATGATTATAATAGCAGTCATATAATAGTAGAGCACCTTGTTAAAAAAGGATGTAAAAGAATTGCACACATTGGTGGATATAAACATACTAGAATTTTTAACAATAGAATTAGAGGTTATATTGATGCCTTAAAAAAGAATAAATTACCTTTAAATGATGAGTTATTAATAGAAGGAAGCCTTACAATAGAGGATGGAAGAGAAAAAATGATACAGCTTTTATCTTTAAAAAATAGACCAGATGCTGTTTATGTAGCAAGTGATTATGCTGCTTTAGGAGCTTTACAAGTATTAAAAGAAAATAATATTAAAATACCAGATGAAATTGCCTTAGTAGGTTTTGGTAACGAACCCTTTACCTCTATGACAACACCAACTATAACGAGTATAGACCAGCATAGTGCAGAAATAGGACAACAGGCTGCTTTTGCTTTCTTAGCGCACGCAAAAACAAAAGTTGTTAAACAAACTTTTACCAAAAGAATATTAGATGTTGCACTTATAGAAAGAGATTCTTCTAACCGGTAATACGCCTACCTTTTCTTTACATTAGAATAGAAACTTTTTCCTATTTTTGATATGTCTATAAATAACACCAACTACTTTAAATGAAACAACTAATTATTTTATTATTATTAATTATTGCTTGTACCATTGGATATGGAAAATATAAACAATACAAAAGGTACAACTCACCAAATGTGGATTATAAAACCACTAAAAAAATAGACACGGAATACCACAATCAAGAAGTGGTATTGAATTATTATAAAGCTATTGAAAACACTAACAGTTTTATAAAAATGGAATGGACAGCTAATGATATAGATGTTAGAAGTCCAGAAGATGATTCTGAAAAAACCAAATTAGCCGTTAAAAATTATGCCGAAAAACTTGCCACTATTAAATATTATGAGAGCAAATTAGAAAAATCTTTCCTTTTAAAAGCAAAAGGTTTGTCTAATGAAGAAATACAATTTTTAGAAAAAACAGGAACCAGCTATAAGGCTTACCAAGAATCATTAGTGAATACCAAAATTAAAAGTATGTTTAATGCCAATATAAAAATGAATTATGGCCATAAAAATGCTTTGATATTTGAAATTCAAAAACAATTAAATAAAAAAGGTTTCGAGGTTTCTTTAGATGGTGCATACAAAACTGAAACGCTTAATGCAATTAAAACATTTGAAGAAAAAAACAACTTGTTTGCGGATGGAGTTCTAGATGTTTTAACTATAGATGCCTTGTTTGAATAAAAAAAGAATTCTAAAAAGGGAGTTTTTTATCAATCTAAATTTATTCTAGATTCTTATATAGATTTCACTTCTATAAGTTGAGATACTGAAACAAGTTCAGTATGCCAAGATTAAATCCCTTTTAGACAGCCTCTTTATCCTTATTTTTTAACCTTCTTAGCTTTATTAGGTTGTTTTTTAATTGCCTTTACTTTCTTCTTCTTTGGCATTTTACCTTTTATTCTATCTTTTTCAATGACAATATCTGCCATAAATTCTGAATTAAATGTATGCTCTTTTGCTAATTTTATAAAGGTTAAGGCTGTTTTATAGTCTTTTAATTGCTCATTTAAAATGGCTTTTTTTAGATATAAAATGGCTTTATCAGATCCTTTTACGGTTAATGCAAAATCTATAAAATCTTCAGCTTCTTTATAATCTTCATTCCATAAAAGTGTATTTATATAAGGTGTATACACTTCAAAAGCATGAATGTTTTCTGCCAAAGCTTGTTTAAAATATACGATGGCTTCTTCATACTTATACAACTTTTCTGCATAAACACGCCCCATTAGCGTTAAGGCCATTGTATTTTTATCGTCATAAGACAACGCAAAATTTAAGGCTTCCATTACCTCTTCTAAATCGAAAGGATAGCTCTCTAAAGCTTTAAAAATATAATTATTTACCAATGTTCCCATATCTTTTTCTTTATTTCTCATTGTTAGAGAAACGAAGTAAATCTTACCGTTTAATAAGATTACTTTACGTTCTTTACAAACGACAAAGTTATTCTAATTGTTTTATTAAATCGTATTTAAGTTGATTTCTCTTTTTCTTAAATAATTATTCTCTTGAATTTGTGAAATTTTATTCAATAAATCTATTTGTTTTTGGCTTATAAAATTTGCCCACAGACAAGCTTGCGTTAGGGATTGTAGCATTTGTTTGAGCTCTTTTTTCTTTTTCAGAAAAAAAGCGAGTGCGGAAAGCCCGTTAAAACGCCCAAAAACTAAAGTTTCTCTAACAAGATAATATCAAAATCTGAATTTACTATTACTTTTCCGTCTTTAACTTCTACCTCTTGGTTAGCATAAAAATCATTCAATTTCTCTCCATTTTTAAATAATGATGAAACTTGTATTTCTTTAATTCCTTTCTGTAAATTGATACCAATAATAATTTTATCATTATTTCTAACTCTAGAAAAAACCACTCCGTTTTCTTTAGAAATAAGTGCATGCTTCCCTGCTCCTACCGCTGGATGATTGGCTCTAAACTGACCTAATTTTTGCCAATGTTTTAAAATTTTCTGCGTTTTAGCTTTCGATTGAATGTCATTCCAATTCATAAAAGAACGTAAAGTTGCATCGCCCTCAGTGCCTTCTATGGTTAAATCTCTTGCAGATTCATCACCATAATACACTTGAGAAGTTCCGGGAGTTAGCAACAACATTGTGGCTGTTTTGTATGGCATTATTCTATCTTTATCAAAAGGTTGCCCATCGTCATGAGAGGTTAGATAATTTAAGACGCCATACCCTTTTAAATCTGTATGTAAAAGCGAATCATATTTTTGAAAAACGGCTGTTTCTGGCATTTGCTTCACATTCCATTTTAACTCAAAATTGATTAAACTATTAAAAGCATTGTCAAAATAGTTAATTTTTTTCTCACCAAGATTAAAAGATTTTCCATCTGAAATGGTGTAATTATACACTTCACCTACTAAATAAAAGTTATTTTCATCTAAAACTTTATCCGGATTATTTTTTTTATAAATAGCAAAAGCAGCATCGCATTCTTGCTTAAATTCTTGCCAAACAGACTCTTCTGTATGCTTTACAGTATCTACTCTGTAACCATCAATTCCGAATTCTGTAATATAATCTGTTAACCATTTTATGATGTAAAAACGTGGCGCTCTTGGATGTCCTGTTCTGGTAAAGAAAGCATCTAATTCTTTTACTTCTTGCTCGTAACGTCCTTCTGCTTTCCATTTTTTAACCAATTGACTTGGCAATTCTACAGCCTCATTACTTTCTGTTTTTATGTCTGGTAAATTTTTTACCAACGTACAAGAAATGGTATGTTCATAAGAATCATACGTACAGGGCGGACCAGTTCTTACCCAATCTGAAGGCCAAACCGGATCTTTATCCGTAACCGGACCTGTGTGATTGATAACCGCATCTAATAAAACGCGAATGCCATTTTTATGTGCAATTACTACCAATTCTTTTAAATCTTCTTTAGTCCCAAAATTTGGGTCAATCTTTGTCCAATCTTTAGCCCAATAGCCATGAAAACCATAAGACAAACCGGTTCCTTCATCAGTACCTCCATGAATTTGCTCTACAATTGGCGTCATCCAAATGGCATTGATTCCTAATTTTGTAAAATATCCTTCTTTTATTTTCTGAGTAATTCCTTTGATATCTCCACCTTTAAAACCACGTAATTTTCCGGTTTCTTTGGTTCTATTAAAATTGATATCATTGGTGGTATCTCCGTTATTAAAACGGTCTGTCAACAAAAAATAAATGTTTGCTCCTTCCCAAACAAATTCTTTTTTTACGGTTTGTTTTGCTATTTTTTCTGTTGATGAATTTTCTTTACAACTAAAAATAGTTACTAAAAGGAATAGGAAAAGTATTTTTTTCATGGATAGATTATGTATTTATACCTACAAGGTTTTTGAAACCTTGCAGGATATTTGAAAGGTATTGTAGTCTTTTAGAATTATTCTTTCAGCTTTAAAATAAATGACTCTAGTGGTTTTACATCAACCCTTACTCTCGCCTCTCCATTTTCTACTTTTAAAGTTGATGAATACGTTTTATACAATTGATCTTCCACTTTATATTCACCGTCTTTTAGTTTCCATTTTGCAATAATATCTTGTGGTACACCTAACTCAAAACCATAAGTATCATGTGCATTAAAATTAGAAACTATAATTAATTTTTCATTTTCACTCCAACGTACAAAAGACAAAACTCTTTCATTATACCACTCTGTATTTCCTCTATTAAAATGATGAATGTCTTGGTAATCGCCCATTAAGGCATCACTTTTAATGGTGAAATTTAATAAGCGTTTGTGAAAATCTCTTAAAGATTTTTCTTGATCCGTAGATTGACCTCCATCAAATTTCTTATTATTCACCCATCTTTGAAGCGTTGGCACACCAATATAATCGAAAATTGAGGTTCTAGACTCAGTTCCAAATCCTGTATTTTCTGCTGCTGGTTCCCCAAATTCTTGTCCGAAATAAATCATTGTAGGCGAAGTAGAAATTGTAGCAGAAACTACCATAGCTGGTTTTGCTTTTAAAGCATCTCCTGCAAACTCTGGACTTGCAATTCTTTGTTCATCATGGTTTTCTAAGAAGTGTAACATATTATGCTCTATATCTCTTAAATCTTCTTGAATTCCAGGAATGTAATCTGTTTTTCCATGCCCTTGCATTATGTGCTTAATGGTATCATATAACTGTACTTTGTCATACAAATAATCCATTTTACCTAAACGAATGTAGTTTCTATATTCATTTGGGTTATACACTTCTGCCAATAAAAAAGCATCTGGATTTTTCATTTTAATAGCAGAATTCATATAACTCCAAAACTCTACAGGCACCATTTCTGCCATGTCATATCTAAATCCGTCTATTCCTTTTGCCGTCCAATACAAAGCAATATCTCTAAATTTAATCCAAGAGCTAGGTACTTTTTTATCTTGCCAAAACTCGAAATGTTTTTTGTAATCTTCGTTTTCAAATCCGTTTGGCAATTCATCAAAATCTTTTCTTCCGTCTGGAGAAACACCATAATTTACTTTTACCGTTTCATACCAATCGTTAAAATGAGGTTTTGCTGCACGAGATCCATTTCCTGTCCATTTTGCAGGGTTTTCAACATATTTATGATCAGACAACCTATTTTTTTCTCCGCCTAACGGTGCATATCCATTTAAGAAATCTGGCACTTGAAACGCTTCATTTGGTACATAATAAAAATTATTATCTACATCATATTCCACTGTTTTATCATCATCTGCCCCAAAATCTTTGGTCCCTTTAGGATTTGATAAACTTTGATAATTTCTTGCAACATGGTTTGGTACAATATCAATAATTACTTTTAATCCATTTTTATGAGAACGGGCTACTAAAGCCTCAAATTCTTCTAATCTGTTGGCTACGTTTACGGCTAAATCTGGATTTACATTGTAATAATCTTTCACTGCATACGGAGAACCTGCTCTACCTTTTACAATATCTGGATCATCATTAGAAATGCCAAACTTTGTATAATCTCTAATTACATCATGATGCGGAACACCTGTATACCAAATATGAGTAACCCCTAAATCTTTAATTTCAGACAAGGCTTTATCTGTAAAATCGTTGAATTTACCCACACCATTTTCTTCAATTGTTCCCCAAGGTTTATTCGTGGTGTTTGTATTACCAAACAAACGTGTAAATACCTGATAAACTACTTCCTTTTTCTTTTTTGATGCACTTTTCATGTCGTTTTTTGATTTTTTTTCTGTTGAACAACCAATTACCAATAGTAAAATTAAAACGGATAAAACGCTATTTATTTTTCTCATAATTGATTATTATTTTAATGCTATTTTTACTCTTAATTCTTTCTTAGTATTCCATTTTAAAGGAATTGTAAGTGTATTTTTTTCTAATGAAAATTGTTTTTCTTTTCCATCGATTTTTATCTTTTTAGGATTCCAATTGATACTATGTATGATTAATTTAATTTCTTTTTCTGATGAATTCCAATTAGCACCTAACTCTGCTTCTAAATCAATTTCTAACCAACGTTTTGTTATTTCAGATTCAAAGGTTAGAATTTCATATGCTCCTTTCTCAAAAGCATTAGAAAGTAAACCATTGTCATTATACATTGAACCCTCACTTTTTTGCACTGATGCATCGTAATAATAATGAAGATCTAAAACATCACCTATATAATCATCTGTTGTTTGAACAATTTTTGTCATCGGAATAAATGCACCTCCTCTTACATAGGTAGGAATCGTTTCTTCATTTAACTGAACAGTTTTTGTTTGTCCTCCCTCAACTTTTTCGTCCGTATAAAAATTAAACCAATTGGCTGTTTTAGGAAAATAAATTTCTTTTGTTTTTACAGCATCTTTTAATATTGGCGTAATTAAAAAGTCTTTTCCCCACATGTATGTTGTTGAATTACTCATCAACTTTTCATCATCTTCTTCAAAGAAAATAGGTCGCATTAAAGGTGTTCCTTTTTGATTATTTTCAAAAGCCACATTGTAATTATAAGGCAATAATTTGTAGCGTAATTCAATTGCTTTTTTAGCTAATTCCTTGGCGCTATCACTTCTAAAAACAGGTTCACTAGCAACTCCTTCTTGCGCATGCGGTCTAAAAATAGGTTGAAAAACACCATATTGCAGCCAACGTGTGTATAAATTATCGTCTAAATTATCTCCGGCAAATCCGCCTAAATCAGAATGCATATACCCCAAACCTTGCATGCCCATTTGTAAGGCAATTTCTGGTTGAGATTGCAATCCGCCCCAAGTTCTATTTACATCTCCAGACCAAGGAATCATACCAAAACGTTGCGAACCTGAAGAACCTGCACGCATTAAAATAAACGGTCTTTCTTGCGGAAATTCCTTTTGATATCCTTCAAAAATTAAACGCGCCCAATCATGTCCATAAATATTATGAATTTCATCTGCTTTTTTATTCTGGAAATTTACCCAAGACGGCAATACTTCTGGTTCTCCTAAATCTCCCCAAAGTCCTTTTGCTCCAAGATTTATAAGTTCTTTATAAATGTTCCAAAACCACTCTTTTCCTTCCTTTTTGTAAATATCTACAATACCTGTATTACCAAAATAGAAATCATATTTAGCTGAATTTCCTATGGAATCTGTTGCTAAAACTTCTTTTTCTTCAGCTTCATTCCACTTTTTAGAAGTGGATAAAATAAAAGGTTCTGTAATTAAAACAGTTTTAATTCCCTTGTCTTTAAGCCTAGAAATCATTGCTTTAATATCAGGAAAAGAGTCTTTGTAAACCTCAAGATTCCCCATGGTGCCTTGCAACTCTTTTCCAAACCAATACAAATCTAAAATCACGGCATCTACTGGTATTTTTTCTTCTTGAAATTTAGCTATGGTAGCTTCTGTTTCTCGCTGAGAATGATACCCAAATCTACTTGAAAAATTTCCTAAAGTCCAACGTGCAGGCAAAGGTTGTTTTCCTGTTAAAGTGGTATAATTATTCACCAAATCTTCCCAAGAATCCCCTACAACAACTTGATAAGTTTTTCGTCCAGAAATAGTTTCATACGTTAAGGAATTGTCTTTTTTACTATCTAAATCTAAATAACCAATGGGTGCATTATCAAAATGCAGCATGTATTTTTTTGATGAAATTACCAACGGAATTGTAAAGTTCATTAACTCTGCATGCGTTTCGTAGCCATATTGCGCTCTGTTATAAAGTGGTAATCTGTAACCTCTTCTATTCATACCTAAAGCTCTTGCTCCAGCTCCATATAAAACTTCCTCAGCAGTTAAATTGAATTCAATTTTTTCTGTTTTTTTAGCTACAATATTCCCTTTTACCGATTCCAACGGTTGATGTTTGGATTTAAAATATCCTTTTTTCTCTGATGTAATTTCTTTATCCTTATAAAAATAAGAAATTTTAAAAGGTGATTTTTGAATTTTTACGGAAATACCTTTTGAGGAAAAATCAACAAAGTATTCCGATTCTTTTAACTGAACATCTGCCAGATTTGGTTTTAAAACAACCGCATGAGAAGTAGAATTAAATTCTTCTCCTTTTGGAATAAAAGATGTTTCTACAATTTTAGAGTTATAAAATTGAATTTGGTAAATTCCATCATTCACTTCAATTTTCAATAAATTTCCTTTATCAACACTTGCTTTTTTAAAAACTCTTTTAGAGTTTTGAGTAAAAGCAAAAGATGCTATAAACAATAATAAAAAAAGAATGATATAGGTTTTCATATTAATGTGTTTTAAGTCTTTTGGTTTTTGTTACAAAAAGGAATACCTGCTTATTTATAACTAAATTTTCGTTGTTAAAATAATACTACCTCTATCGGTTAATTGAATTTCATTTCCCCATACAAACTCTTCGTCTGTAATAATATTTTTTACTGTTTTTCCTTTCATTCCAACCTCTTCAAATCGGTTTAAATCAACCGTAATAGGTTCTTTATTTTTATTGATAATATGCACTACGGTTTCATCATCTTTTATTCTAAACAAGAAATAAACACCCATTAAAGGCGCAAAATGTATTGTTTTTCCATCATGAATGGCTGCACTATTTTTACGATAGTTTAAAAGCTTTTTAATAAAAGATTGCATGTCTTTTTGGTATTCATTTAACCCTTCTCCAGTAAAAGCATTTACAACATCATCTGTCCAACCTCCAGGGAAATCACTTCTAATTAAACCATGATCTCCTGGATTTGCAGAATCGCTCATTAAAATTTCTGTACCATAATATATTTGTGGAATTCTAGGCAAAGTCAACATATAACTTAAACCCATTTTCACTTTATAAAGATCTTCCCATAGTTCTGTATATATCCGAGTTTTATCATGGTTATCTAAAAAAACTAGAATATCTTTTGGAGTTGTATAATGAAAATCATTTGCTAAACCTTCATACAATTTTACTAACCCTTGATCCCAAGATTCTTCATCATTTAAACCTTCTACAATAGCTTTTTGCATCGGAAAATCCATAGGTGATTTTAAGTTAGACTCATAACCATCTTTATTACAAGCTCCTCGTTGCCAATAACCAACAATTAAGGGGTTGTAACTCCATTCTTCTCCAACGATAGAAAAATTAGGGTATTCATGCATAATAGCACCTGCCCAATTACTCATAAAGGCTTTATCTGGATATGGATAGGTATCTTGTCTAATACCGCCTAACCCCAACGTTTCTATCCACCAGATACTATTTTGAATAATATATTTGGCTAAAAATGGATTCCGTTGGTTTAAATCTGGCATTTTAGGTGAAAACCACCCTTCATTATTCCCTTTTACATCAGCCTTTGCGGCATATATATCTTGATTTGTAGTTCTTCTATGATTAGATCCTATATTGGTTTCATTATTCCAATTATTAATATTCTCTTCATAGTTTTTTTGATTGTTTAACCAATCATCAAAAGGTAAATCCTCCATCCACCAATGGCCAATACCACAATGATTGGCAACTTGATCCATGATTAATTTCATATTTTTTTCTCTTAACTTATCAGCTAATTTTTTATATTCTGATAAATTACCAAAACGAGAATCTACTGTATAGAAATCTGTAATTGCATAGCCATGATAAGAACTTTCTGCCATATCATTTATTAACACTGGCGTTGGCCAAACAGCTGTAAATCCTAAGTCGTAAATATAATCTACATGATTTATGATTCCTTGTATATCACCACCGTGGCGCTTATAATTATCAGAACGATCTATATCTGTTTCTTTTAATGCTAAATTAATGTTATTAGAATCATCTCCATTTGCAAAACGATCTGGTGTAATTAAATAAATAGCATCAGAACTGTTAAAACCAATATAATCTTCCGCGTTTTTCTCTCTTGATTTTAACTCATACGTATGCGTTTTTTTTGCTCCATCAGTAAAATTAAAATCAATATTAAATACACCTGGATTTGTAGATTTATCAATGATTAAATCAATAAATAAATAATTGTTACTTCTAGCTTTGTTAACTTTTTCAATAGAAACCCCTTCGTAAGAAATGGAAGGTGTTGCAAACCCAATATTTTCTTCTTTAACTAATAATTGTAGTGAAGTATCCTTAAAACCAATAAACCAATTTGGTGGCTCTACTCTTTCAATTTCTTTTATTACTGCTGTAATTTCTTTAGTAACCTCCATTTTTTTTTGTTCTCGTTTTTGGCATGAAAACAAAAATACGATAACAAAAATTATAAGAACAGTTAAAAGGATGTATTTTAATAGTTTCATTTTATCCTATTTAAACCTCAAAGGTTTTAAAAACCTTTGAGGTTTGCTTTGTTACTATTTATTCAAGTTCTTCAAAATTATCACTTTGTTCATTTTCATAATGAACATGAATAAAATTATCTTTATCATCAAATAATACAATTACTTCTTCTCTCTTTAAAATTGTTGGTTTTGATGATAAAATAGATTTATAAGATGAATATAAATATTCTTGATAATTATCTGTAAAACCATGTTTAAGAGGATTTAAATGAATATATAAAATTACATTTCTTAAATAATTTAAATCCGTAATTCTATTACGTTTAAATCTAACTTTAAACAAACTTCCTTCTCTGTTGTACTTTTTATTTATAGCTTTTGTATAAGCATTAAATAAGTTAGAAAAAGGTTGAGATAACTTATCTAAATTTATTTTATTAATTAATGATAACTCTTCTCTTGACTTTATTTTAATCAATAAATGAAAATGATTTTTCAACAAACAGTACACATATACATCTGCAATTGGTGAAATATGCTTTTTTACTAAATTTAAAAAATGTGAATAATTACTATCTTCAACAAATAAATTTTCTTTATTATTTCCTCTATTATAAATATGGTAAAAATGGTCTGGTTCTAAAACATCATATTTTTCCATATTTTTAATTCGATTATTATGTAAACCTCAAAGGTTTTAAAAACCTTTGAGGTTCGTATTTATATTTAGTTATTTGGTGACACAGTTACTTGTTCTCCATCAACCAAAATATCTATTGCTTCTTTTCCTGCTAAAATAAATTCAGTTCCTTTTTGAGAAACATTTACTGTAATTACTTGATGTCTAAAATTCACTTTAAATGAATATGCTTTCCATCCCTTAGGAATTTTAGGCGCAAAAGAAAGCGTGTTATTTTTTACTCTCATTCCTCCAAAACCTTCTACAATACTCATCCAAGTTCCTGCCATAGAAGTAATATGTAACCCTTCTTCTACTTCGTGATTATAATCGTCTAAATCTAAACGAGAAGTACGTAAATAGAACGTATACGCCTGGTCCATTCTGTCTAATTTTGCAGCCTGAATACTGTGTACACAAGGAGACAATGAACTTTCATGTACTGTAAATGGTTCGTAAAAATCGAAATGACGTTCTAATTCTTCCGTAGAAAAATCATCTTCGAACATATAAAAACCTTGTAAAGTATCGGCTTGTTTTATGTACGGAGAACGTAAAATTCTGTCCCAACTCCATTTTTGGTTTATTGGTCTCTGGCTTTTATCTAAATTGGCAACCGTAATTAATTCTTTATCTAAGAAACCATCTTGTTGCAAATACACCTTGTTTTTTTCTGAATATGGGAAATACATTCCATCAGCAACACTTTTCCATTTCACCAATTCTTCATCCGTGAAATTAACTTTTTCTTTTATTCTGATGTAATCAGAAACATGATCCGTTTTTACAGTTTCGATATTTTCTAACGCATAATTAATACACCATTTAGCAATGTAATTCGTGTAAAAATTATTGTTGATGTTATTCTCATATTCATTAGGACCTGTAACACCCAAAATCATGAATTTGTTTTTATCCGAAGAAAAAGTGGCTCTTTGTTGCCAAAAACGTGCAATACCAATTAAAACTTCCAATCCTTTTTCTGGAATGTAAGAATAATCATTTGTAAATCTATAATAGTTATAAATAGCAAAAGCGATGGCTCCATTTCTATGAATTTCTTCGAAAGTAATTTCCCATTCGTTGTGGCATTCTTCACCATTCATGGTTACCATTGGATACAACGCAGCTCCATTAGTAAAACCTAACTTTCCGGCATTTTCAATCGCTTTATCTAAATGATTGTACCTGTATTCTAACAAGGTCCTTGCAACAGATTGGTCTTTGGTTGCCATATAAAAAGGAATACAATATGCTTCTGTATCCCAATAAGTACTTCCTCCGTATTTTTCTCCTGTAAACCCTTTCGGACCAATATTTAAACTAGCATCTGTACCTAAATACGTTTGATTTAATTGAAAAATATTAAAACGGATTCCTTGTTGCGCTTTTACATCTCCTTCTATGGTAATGTCGCTCATGCTCCAGATTTGTGCCCAAGATTCCTTTTGTTTTTCTAATAAAACATCAAAACCAAAACTAACAGCTTTGTCTAAAGCTACTTTTGCAGCAGCAACTAATCCTTCTTTAGCATGATCTCTATCCACCACATAACCACCAAATTTATGAATGGTAAATGTTTGATTTTCTTTAATATCTTGTTGATATGTAGAAGAAATTAAGTTAGAAGTTTGCTCACTTTTACCACTCACCTCAACTTCTTTATTATCTATAAAAAAACGAGATTCCATAAAAGTACACGTATAAAAATGTGTTTTCATGGTTCTTGCCTCAATATAAGATTGTTGGTTATTTTGAGAAACTTTTAAAACATCCCAAAACTGATCATCCCAATTGGTATCTTCATTGGTAATTCCTGCATCTATATAAGGAATATATGTAATTTTAGCATCGGAATTTAACAAAGTAATATTGTAACTTATAGCACCAATCTCATCGATTTCTAGACTTAAAAAACGTTTTGTAGCAACATTAATTTTGATTCCGTTTTGTAAAACAGCTTCAAAACTTCTAGACAAACAACCTTCTTGCATGTTTAACTCTCTCTTAAATTTAGAAACCTCTTTACAGGTGTTTAAATCTAATTTTTCCTCATTGATAAGTACGTTAATTCCAATCCAATTTGGTGCATTCAATACCTTTGCAAAATACTCTGGATATCCATTTTTCCACCATCCAACACGTGTTTTATCTGGGTAATAAACACCACCAATATAACTCCCTTGAAAAGTTTCTCCTGAGTAATTTTCTTCAAAATTTGCTCTTTGTCCCATGGCGCCATTACCAATACTGAACAAGCTTTCTGATGATTTTACTTTCTCTGAATTAAAGCCTTCTTCTATAATAGACCATTCGTTTGGTATGATATAATCTTGATTCATTTTGTTTTTTTAAGATATAAGAGCAAAGATGCTAGACCGCTACGCTATTAGACTGACTCTTGCTATGTAATTTATTTTTTGATCTTGTTTCTTGACTCTTTTTAGTATTGTTTCTATTCTAGACCTACTTATTTATCAATCAACTCCTGAATAAAATCAGTACTGATTTCTGTAAAATCCAAAAAGTTAAATTGTGCTTCAGAAAGTATTTTTTGATCTCCAATACCTATACTAATCATTTTTGCAGCATTTGCAGCTTCTATACCTGCAACAGCATCTTCAAAAACCACACAATTATCAGCATTTACTCCTAACTGTTTTGCTGCCAAAAGAAACACTTCTGGATCTGGTTTTGCTTTCGTAACATTATTACCATCTACAATAGTATCAAAATAATGCAATAGCCCCACTTTTTCTAAGATAGGTTGTGCATTTTTACTTGCAGAA
This sequence comes from Polaribacter sp. Z014, assembly GCF_023555435.1. Lineage (NCBI taxonomy): Bacteria > Pseudomonadati > Bacteroidota > Flavobacteriia > Flavobacteriales > Flavobacteriaceae > Polaribacter > Polaribacter sp. Z014. The sequence goes on along the minus strand of NZ_JALCZP010000005.1, from coordinate 184,958 downwards.
CCTAAGGCAATAGGAATATTTTTTTCTTTTAAAAAGGCTAAAACTTTAGGTACATCAGGTAAAATTTCTGAAGCATCCATATTTTCGATATACTTTAAATAATCTACATTTTTTTCGATCATCCAAGTATCAAACTCTTCTTGTGTAGCTTCTCTATTACCAATTTCTAACAAAATTTCTAAACAACGTTTTCTGCTTACGCCTTTAAATAATTCGTTTTGTTCTTTACTAAACTCGAAACCTAGTTCGTTTGCTAGTTTTTTCCAAGCTAAATAATGGTATTTTGCAGTGTCTACAATAACACCATCCAAATCGAATATAAATCCTTTTTTCATGTATTTTTAAATTTTAATTTTGAAATTTAATTAATTTTAAAGTCAACTAATTAAATATATATGCTTTTTATTTTTAAATCTCTTCTTGATAACTAATTGCGTTTTTATTGGTAATTAATAAATTACATAAACCTGCAATTATTAAACTAATTCCTGCAACTGTCATAGCATTAATAGCATCTTCTCCTAATAAATTAGAGACATAATTAATCCCTCCTAATGCGGCAATAATTTGCGGAATTACAATAAACATATTAAAGATCCCCATAATTACTCCCATTTTCTTTGGATCTACAGAACTAGATAACATCGCATATGGCATGGATAATATACTACCCCAGGCAAAACCAATTAATACAAAACAATATTTTAAATTTTCTGGTGATGCATAACTCATCGCTAAAAAACCTGCACCTCCAATAATTAAAGAAAACATATGTACATATTTTCTGTTGATGTTTCTTTTGGAAGTATATAAGGTTAATAACAAAGCAAATACCATTGAAGACAATCCGTAAATTCCCATTGCAGAACCTACTGAATTAGATGATTCTTGAAATTTTGTATTGGCTATTTTAAACGCTTCTGCTTGTACCGTATCTGCCATATTAAAAGCGGCTTCTATAGGAGCTGGCGTATGAAACACATGTTCTGTTAAAGCAGGGTTTGCCATAGACCACATGGTAAAAAAAGCAAACCATGAGAAAAACTGAATCACTCCCAATTTTTTCATTGTGGTTGGCATGCTGCCAATATTGTTTAAGATATCTGGAATAAAATTATTCTTTTTCTCCTTTTCTTTTTCAAATTCTACCATGTCTTCTGGCGGATATTCATCCGTTGTAAAAACGGTATATAAAATACTTGCCATAAAAACAAATGCTCCAATAGCAAAAGCAATTTTTACAGACATTGGTACAACACCAGATGCCGCTTCATTACTAACACCAAATTGAGAAACCATCCAAGGTAAATTACTTGCAATCCAAGTTCCAATACCTATAATTAATGTTTGTACAACAAAACCATAAGATCGTTGAGATTGTGGTAATTTATCTGCTACTAAAGCTCTAAAGGGTTCCATAGAAACATTTATAGATGCATCTAAAATCCATAAAAAACCAGCAGCAACCCATAAAACAGGAGAATGAGGTACAAAAAACAGTGCTAAAGAACTTAAAATAGCACCTACTAAAAAGTAAGGTTTTCTTCTCCCCCATTTTATACTCCAAGTTCTATCACTCATATAACCAATAATTGGTTGTACAAGTAACCCTGTTAAAGGTGCGGCTATCCAAAGCATCGGAATTTCTTCCTTACCGGCTCCTAAAGTTTGAAAAATTCTTGACATGAATCCACCTTGCAAGGCGAACCCGAATTGTATTCCTAGAAATCCAAAACTCATGTTCCAGATTTGCCAGAAGCTTAACTTACGCTTTTCCATTATCGTATTCTATTAAGTAACTATTACGATAAGCGACTAGACTTATCAATTCATAAATTTTGTGGAATGTAATTTATTGATAAATCAGATTAATGAAACAAAAGTAGATATTTTATCTGAATTTATGGAAAAGTAATAAAACTATCTACGACGACGTTTTCGTAGATTCTCGTAGTTTTAAGTCGCTAGAAATAACAATTTTTTTAGGTTTGTAAACTTCAGAATCCTTTTCAATTCTTTCTATTAAAAGTTCTACTGCTTGTTTACCCATAACAAAACCATGTTGCGCAACAGTGGTAATAGATGGAGATGAGTACCTAGAGATTAAACCATCTGTAAAACCAATGATTGCAATATCTTCAGGAACCCTTAAACCTTTATCTTTAGCTAATTTCATTGCCTTTGCTGCATAAATTTCATTTACCGCAAAAATACCATCGATATCTTCTTCAAATATTTTTTCTATTTGATTACAGATATTAATACTTTCATCAATCTCTATGATTAATTTAGGATCTGTTTTAATATAAGCTTCAATCAAAGCTTTTTCATATCCCTGCCTTCTTAAAGTACCTACATTCACATGTTTTGGTGTTGTTAATAAAGCAATTTTACTTCTTCCGATTTCTAACAAATGTTTGGTAGCTTTAAACCCAGCTCCAACATCATCTACTACTACTTTATCGCATAGAATTTCATCTACAACTCTATCAAATAATACTAATGGAATTTCTTCTGATACTAAATCCTGAAAATGTTTAAAGTCTTTATTTTCTAGAGTTTCATTCGCTATTGAAACGATTAAACCATCTACACTTCCGTTTGATAAAACTTTTAGAGTCTCTACCTCCTTTTTATAGGATTCATTCGAAAAACACACCATTATATGATACCCTTTTTCTATAGCTCCTTCTTCTATCCCCATAATAACTGTAGAGAAAAAATGGTGTACTATTTTAGGTAAAATAACGCCAATTACTTTTGTTTTCTGATTGCGAAGTTGCAATGCTAAACTATTAGGTTTGTAATTATAGTAATCTGCAAAAGCTTGAATTTTCTCTTTTGTTTCTTTACTAATTTCATGACTGTCTTTTAGAGCTTTTGAAACAGTAGATGTAGAAACACCTAATTCCTTAGCAATTGTTTTTATGGTTATTTTTTGCTTCATTATTTATCAAAAGTAAAATATTAGTGTTAAATTTCATTAATTATGTAATAATAACTCAAAGAAAGTTGTTAACACGAAAACGTTTTCGTGATTTATATCATGCTGTAAATATCTCTCTAATAGGTATATTTACAGAGTGGAATGTAAATTTATTGTAAAATCACAAACTCAAATTTACAGTTATAATTTAACAAAATATACATGAAAAAATTTAAATTATTGTTAATTGGAATTCTTTTAACTACTTCTTTTAGCATGTTTGCACAACAAACAGTTAAAGGTGTTGTAAAAGATAAAACATCTGGTGATCCTTTGCCTGGTGTTAGTGTAGTAATTAAAGGTACTACAAAAGGTATACAAACCGATTTTGATGGAATCTTTAGTATTAATAAAATAAATAAAGGAGACATTCTTGTCTTTAGATATTTAGGTTTTGCAGATAAAGAGCTTACTATTGGTACAAATTATAACCTTACGGTAGTATTAGAAGAATCTGCAGAATCGTTAGATGAGATTGTAGTGGTAGGTTATGGTACAACTACTGTAAAAGACGCTACTGGTTCTGTAGAGTCTATTACCTCTAAAGATTTTACAAAAGGAAACATTGTAACACCAGAAAATTTATTAAGTGGCAGGGTTTCTGGGGTAAGTGTTACTACAAGTGGTGCACCTGGTTCTGGATCTCAGATTACAATTCGTGGGGGTTCTTCTATCGGTGCTTCTAACAGTCCTTTAATTATTATTGATGGTTTACCTATAGAAAATAGTGATGCTTCTATTGCTGGTTCTCGTGGTTTATTAGCAAACATTAACCCTAATGACATAGAGTCTTTTTCTGTTTTAAAAGATGCTTCTGCAACCGCTATTTATGGTTCTAGAGCTTCTAATGGTGTTATAATCATTACTACTAAAAAAGGTAGAAAAGAATTTACGTTAGATTTTGATATGCAATATACTTTTGGAGAAGTATTAGATAAAGTAAATGTTTTTTCTGCTGATGATTATAGAAATTTAATTACCGCAAAAAGACCTGGAGATGTTGCTGCTTTAGGTAGTGCTAATACAAATTGGCAAGATAAAGTATTACGTTCTACAACGTCTTCTTTATATAATCTTACTGCAAAAGGACAAATTTTTGGGGCAATACCTACAAGATTATCTATAGGTTTTGCAAACCAAGAAGGTGCTTTGTTAACTTCTCAGTTTGATAGAAAAACTATTTCCTTATCTATGAATCCTTCTTTATTTAAAGATCATTTAAAAATCAACCTAAATTATAACAGAGTTTTTGAAGACAGTCGTTTTGGAGATTCCGGACAAATAGGTGCTGCTTTACGTTACGACCCTACACAATCTGTGTATGATTCTTCTTCTAGGTTTGGTGGGTATTACCAACACTTTTCTAACGGAGAAATTGCAAATGGAACAACCAACCCGGTAGCATCTTTATTGCAAAGAAACAATACTGGATATGCTTTTAGACAATACGGAAACTTAAATTTCGATTATAAATTTCATTTTTTACCAGAATTAAGAGCTGTTGTAAATGTTGGTTTCGATAAAATTAATTCAGAAAATAGTGATGTAACATCTAAATTAGCACCTGCACAGTCTAACGCTTTATATTTGGGTAATAATGCATTTAATACACAAGAAAGAGGTAATAAATTATTTGATACTTATTTTAACTATATAAAAGATTACAATAACTTTAATGTAGATCTTACCACTGGTTATTCTTATCAACGATTCGAAAATTTTGGTGCCAATTCTGGAAATAGAAATAACCCAGAAAATATATCTACAACTTTTGCAGATCCAGATGTTGTTAATATTGGTTTCTTTGGTAGAGCTAAATTTAAATTCAACCAAAAATATTTACTTACTTTAAATTTTAGAAGAGATGGTACTTCTCGTTTTAGTTCAGACAATCAATGGGGTAACTTTGGTGGTGCTGCATTAGCATGGAACATTAGTGATGAAGATTTCTTAAAAGATTCTAAAGTAATTTCAAACTTAAAATTAAGAGCTAGTGTTGGTTTAACAGGACAACAAAACATACCTGGTGTTAATGATTTGTATTTAGATAGATACCGTTTTGGTAATGAAACTTCTAGATATTTGTTTGGAAACTCCACCATAAAATCTACCATTCCTTCTGTTGTAAACCCTAATTTAAAGTGGGAAGAAACAACAACTATAGAGTTTGGTGTAGATTATGGTTTGTTTGATAATAAATTTAGTGGATCTGTAAGTGCATTTCAAAAAACATCTAATGATTTATTATTTGATGCTGCTTTAGCAGATGGTACAAACTTTGGTAACAGTACAATTCAGAATATTGGTCAATTACAAATTAAAGGTTTAGAGTTTACTTTAAATGGAGACATCCTTAAAAGTGAAGATTATAATTGGAACTTTACATTTAACGCGACGTATTTAGATAGAAAAATTACAGAGCTTGCAAATAACCAAGACGTTAGAACTGGTGGTACTTCTGGTGGAACAGGAAATACCATTCAATTATTAAGAGAAGGTTTTGCACCAAACTCTTTTCACGTATATAAACAACTATACAACACTGCAGGCAAACCAATAGAAGGAGCATATGCAGATTTAAATGATGATGGTATTATTAATGATGAAGATCGTTATTTAAAAGAAAACCCAAATGCAGATGTAACTTTAGGTTTTCAATCTAGTTTTAATTACAAAAATTTCGATTTAGGTTTTAACTTAAGAGCAAGCCTTGGTAATTATGTATATAATAACGTAAACTCTTCTAGAGCACAATACGAATTATTACAAGACAACGCTGTTTTAGGAAACTTGCCTACCTCTGTATTAAACACAGATTTCTTAAGAACGTCTAACGTTATAAATTCTGATATTTATATAGAAAATGCTTCTTATTTAAGAATGGACAATGTTACTCTAGGATATACTTTTAACAACCCAATTAAAAAATTCTCTTACAGCAGTATTCGCTTATGGGCTGGGGTTCAAAATGTATTTACTTTAACAAACTACTCTGGTTTAGACCCAGAAGTGTTTGATGGAATTGATAATTTAATTTATCCTAGATCTAGAAACTTCTTAGTTGGAGCTAATATTAAATTCTAATAAAAACAAGATGAAAAAATATATAAAAACAATAAAAAATCTATTCGTTGTTATTTTGTTAACATCAGTAGTTACTTCTTGTACAAACGATTTAAATATTGTACCAGAAGATGATCAAACGGTTTTAAGCGAAGCACTTTTTGAAAATGAAAGCGCTTATTTAGAAGTATTAGCCGGAACTTATGCCAACTTATCTTTAACCGGAGTTGATGGTCCAGAAAGTTCTAATATTAAAGGTTTAGATGCAGGTACTAGTCAATATGGTAGAACATTATTGTATTTGCAAACTCTTTCTGCAGACCAAATGATTTGGTCTTATGAGAATGACCCTGGTACAAGAGAAATTCAACGTAATATTTGGACTGCACAAAATCCAGTAATATTAGGTATGTTTAGTAGAGCGATGGTAACCGTAGCATTTGCTAACAATTTCTTAAGAGAAACAACCCCAGAAAAATTAAATGCAAGAAACGTATCTGCCAATACAAAAGCAGACATTGTTACTTATAGAGCAGAAGCCCGTTTGTTAAGAGCTTTGTCTTATTATAACTTAATGGACTTGTACGGTAAAGCTCCTATGGTTATAGAAACTGACCCAATTGCTGGTTTTAATCCTCCGCAAGCGGATAGAGCGGAATTATTTACATTTATAGAAAGTGAATTATTAGCAATTGATGCAGATTTAATGGCTCCAAGAACTAATCTACATGGTAGAGCAGACAAAGCAGTTGCGTGGATGATTTTAGCTAAAATATACTTAAATGCAGATGTTTATATTGGTGAGCCAAAATATACAGAATGTTTAGCTGAATGTACAAAAATTTTAGGTGGTGGATTTTCTTTAGCAACCAATTATACACATTTATTTATGGCAGATAACAACACGAACTCTGCTAATAATGAAATTATTTTCCCCTTAATTTCAGATGGTTTAATCACACAGAACTACGGACCAACAACAGTAATGGTAAATGGTGAAATAGGGAGTTTAGAAGCAAACGGAATTCCTTTAGGTGTTGGTGCCGCAGGTTGGGGAGGCGCTTTAAGAATTCGAAAACAATTTGCAGAATTATTTAATGGCGGTATTTTTTCTGGAGATACTAGAAATACCATTATTTCTGGAACTAGAAGTATTGATATTACAGACATTTCTGATAAAGACCAAGGGTATGTAATAGAAAAATATTCGAATGCTACCTCTACAGGAACCTTTGGATCAGATCAAACTTTTGTAGATACAGATTTCCCTTTATTTAGATTAGCAGATGTGTATTTAATGTACGCAGAAGCTCATTTAAGAGGAGGTTCTGGAGGAACAGATGCAGATATGATCTCTTATATAAACGCCTTAAGAACAAGAGCAAACAATCCTCAAAATAACCTAACAGCATCAGACATTTCGTTAGATTTTATTTTAGATGAAAGAGCAAGAGAATTACATTGGGAAGCACACAGAAGACAAGATTTAATTCGATTTGGTAAATTTACTGGAGGTAATTACAATTGGGCTTGGAAAGGAAACGGTAGCAACGGTATTGCTTTACCAGCTTACATGAAAGTATACCCAATACCTACTGCAAGTTTAGCTTCTAACCCTAATTTAACTCAAAATACTGGGTATTAATTTAAAAACAAATTACAAATGATGAAAAACATAAAAAGATTTTCAGCAGTTAGTATCATTGGTCTAATACTTTTATTTTTCCAATCTTGCGATGACACTTCTGATACATTTACGATATCAGCACCAACAGCTCCTACTCTAGCTGAATTAAATTTCACACAATTAGAATTAGACGCTGTAAATACATCAAACCCAGCTTTAACTTTAAATTGGGATGAAGCCGATTATGGAATTCAAGCGGCTGTTAATTATGCCATTCAATTTTCTAAAGATGATGCTTTTACAGAACCCGTTACTGCGTCTACTATTTCAGGTAAAACTTCGGTTACATTATCTATCAATGAGGTAAATGCGGCGGCAGGTAACGCAGGAATCAATCCATTTAATTGGTCAGACATCTATATAAGAATTGTTTCTTCTTTAGGAACTCAAAATAGCGAAACAGCTGCATCAAATACAGTTCAATTTAGTGTATACCCTTACTTTAATTACTCTTTTAATGATTATTATTTAGTAGGTAATGCAACTGCACCTGGTTGGGATAATTTAGCTACAGGTAACAATCCCGCTTTATTTAGAGACGAAACAGATAGTAATACTTTTTACTATACTGGTTATTTCTCAAAATCTTCTGCCGATGATGGTGAAGGAAGATTTAAAGTTATTGAAACGAAAGGAGAATGGACTAATCAATGGGGAACTACATACCCAGATAACGAAGACCCAATAGAAACTGAAGGAGATATTGCTGGTAACCCTGCAACACAAGAAGCCGATCCAGGAAGATTTGGTGTAAAATCTGATGGTTTTTATACTTTTAAAATAAACTTTGCTTCTAAAGAGTTTTCTATAGAATCTTTTAATGAAGCAGGAATTATAAGTCCTACATCATTAGAAATACAAGGATCTAGTATTGCCAACACAGCAATGACACCTCTTGCTTTTGATGGTCATATTTGGTTTGCTACTAAAATACATTTAACTCCTGGCGAAGTAGAATTTGTTACAGGTGCTAGTGCTAAATGGGGAAGCTCTACTTCTTTTTCTGGTGTAGCAACCGATGGTGGTGGTGCAATACCAGTAATTGTAGAAGATGATTATGATGTTTGGTTTAATGATTTAACTGGTCGTTATATCTTAATTCCTTTAAATTTATAATAACTTAAAAATAGATAAAAAATGAAAACTTATATAAAAAGATTAAGCTACTTATTTTTATCACTAACACTTTTTTTAGGTGCTTGTGAGACAGAAGAGAGCTTAACAATAACAAGTCCAGATGCTGTTTTTGAGTTAGTAACACCAGGAATTAGTACCGTGTTTTTAAATTCAGAATTATTAGATAACCCTGCGTTTACAATTACTTGGATCGATGAAATTAATCCTTCTGCAACCTATACCGTAGAAATGGATTTAGAAAGTACTTTTGATGCTCCTATTCAATTAGGTACAACAGATAAAAAGAACTTTACCATAACCGTTGCTGAATTAAATAAAGCTTTAGAAAATACGGATGTAAAATCTTATACAGATACACCAATCTATGTAAGATTATCTACAGGTAGCTCAATGTCTAATGTAATTTTATTTCAAATTTCTAAATTTGCAGTGAAACCACCAGTAATTACGAGCCCAGATAATACTTTTTCTCAAGTATTAACAGATGTGAATCCTGATGAAACAGCTTTAACTATTACTTGGGACGATCCTGAAATTGGAGAGACAAGTAGTTTAGCTATTAGTTATGAAATAGAAATGGCAGAAGCAGGAACAAGTTTTGCTGCGCTTGCAAATATTGGTTCATCAACTTCTACAACATTCGAAATTTCTTATAAAGACTTAAATGATTTAGTAATTGCCAATGGAGGAGTTGCAGATGTTGCCACAAACTTCGATTTTAGAATTAAAGCAATTGCAAAATCGGCTTCAGGAGATTTAGAAAGAACTTCAGATGCTATAACCATTGCCTTAACTGCCTTTAAAGCAGCAATACCAGATAATTTATTTATGGTAGGTGCCCATAATGAATGGAACAATGCTGATGCCACACAAAAACTTTATACTACTGGAAATGGTGTATTTACTAAAGTACAAGCTTTTTCTGCAGGTGATGAGTTTAAATTATTACCAACTTCTGGCGCTTGGGATGGAGATTATGGTGAAGACCCAAATAATGTTGGTAAAATAGTGCAAGAAGGAGAACAAAACATAAAAGTTACAACAACAGGTACGTATTTGGTTATGATAGACTTTAATACACTTAGTTTTAGATTACAAAACATAGACACCATGTTTATGGTAGGTGCTCACAATGGTTGGAATAATGCCGATGCTACGCAACAATTTAACACCTCTGGAAATGGAGTTTTTGTAAAAGTTCAAGCTTTTTCTGCAAATGATGAATTTAAATTATTACCAACATCTGGCTCTTGGGACGGAGATTGGGGAGAAAATAAAACGACTGCTGGAACTTTAGAATTAGATGAAGAACAAAATATTAAAGTAGAAAATGCAGGTACTTATATGGTTACCCTAGATTTTAATACTTTAACTTTTAATCTTTTAGAAATCCCTACAAATCTTTATTTAGTAGGTTCTCCAAATGGTTGGGACAATGCAACAGCTCCTGCTTTCACAAAAGTATCTGAAGGATTGTTTGAATTAACTCAAACTTTAACATCTACAGATGAATTTAAGTTCTTACCGCAACAAGGAGCTTGGGATAATGATTGGGGAGAGAGTAAAACATACCCTGGTATGATTGTTAGAGAAGATGAAAATAATGTAAAATCTCCTGGAGATGGTACATATACGATTACTGTAGACTATAATAAAGGAACAGTAACTGTTCAATAATTTTATAAAACTTTACAAAGGCTACCCTTAAGGTAGCCTTTGTCTTTAAAAAGCCTTTTTTATGAAAAAAATTACTTTTTTAATCTTATTTATAACCAGTTTTACTTTTAGCCAGGTGCAAAATGTTACTTTTTCTGTTTCTCCTGCTACTTTTAATGAAACTGATCCCATAACAATTACAGTATCTAATATTACAGCTGCTTCATGGGGAGTTTCAGATATCTATTTATGGTCTTGGTCTTATGATAATGAGGATGCCAATTCTATGGATTCTCCAACAAACGGAAGCTGGTCTAGCTCTAACGAAGCTCAAAAACTAACAAACAATAACAATGGCACTTACTCTATAACTTTTACACCAACCACCTTTTATAACAGAACAGGTCTTGGACGAATTGGAATGTTAGTAAAGGCAAAAGATGGTTCTGGTGATAAAAAATCTCAAGACCAATATTTTGAGGTTGGTGCTTATCAATTAACCTTAAATTCACCTGCAACAACTAAAACAATATTAAATTCTGGAGAAACATTACCAATTGCTGCAACAACTTCGTTATCATCAAACTTTAGTTTAAAAGCAAATGGAGCTGTTATTAATCAACAAAATAACATAACATCATATAGCTTCACTCCTACCGTAACAGAAAATACTACTTATATTTTAGAAGCTACAAATAACGGAGAAACAAAAAGCACAACGTTTCAAGCAATTGTAAAACCAACGGTTTCAGAAGCCGCTGTTCCTGCAGGTATGAAAGACGGAATTAACTTAAACACATCAGACAATACAAAAGCTACTTTAGTGTTTTATGCGCCTAATAAGGAGTTTGTACATATAATTGGTAGTTTTAACAACTGGCAAATCAACAATACTTATTTATTAAAAAAAGACAGTATTAAAGATCGTTTTTGGATTGAATTAACAGGTTTAACTCCGCAAACAGATTATATGTATCAATATATAATTAATGCCGATTTAAGAGTTGCAGACCCATACTCTACCGTTATTTTAGATGAATCTAACGATCAATATATAAACGCAACTACATATCCCAACTTACCAAGTTATCCAACAGGAAAAACAAACCACGCAGTAACTTTATTAAAAACAGGAGACACTCCTTATGCTTGGCAAAACACTTCTTTTACAAAACCTGCAAAAACAGACCTAGTTATTTACGAACTTTTAATAAGAGATTTTGATGCCTTGCATTCTTATGATGCTGTAAAAGCAAGATTAGATTATTTAGAAGAATTAGGCATTAATGCAATCGAATTTTTACCAGTTATGGAATTTGACGGCAATGAATCTTGGGGCTACAATCCTTCTTTTCACATGGCTTTAGACAAATATTATGGTAATACCACTGCTTTTAAACAATTTATAGATGAATGCCATAGAAGAGGAATTGCAGTAATTATTGATGTTGCTTTTAATCATGCTTCTGGCCAAAATCCATACTACAGAATGTACAATACAGACAATGGTGGTTATGGAGGACAAGCAAGTGTAGATAGTCCTTTTTTCAATCAAACAGCTACACATTCTTACAGTGTTTTCAACGATTTTAATCACGCTAAACAAGCCACTAAAGACTACGTAAAAAGAGTTACTCAATATTGGATTGATGAATATAAAATTGATGGTTTCCGTTGGGATTTAACAAAAGGATTTACTCAAAACTGTTCTGATTCTGACCAAAATTGTACAAACGCTTACCAACAAGATAGAGTTGATGTTTTAAAAGAATATGCAGATAACCAATGGGAAATAGACCCCAGTTTTTATATCATTTTCGAACATTTAGGTACCAATGCAGAAGAAACAGAATGGGTAAATTATAAATTAGACGAAGGAAAAGGAATTATGGTTTGGGGCAATCACAACCATCAATATAACCAAGCTACTATGGGCTTTGGTAGTGATGCAGATTTCTCTTGGATTTCTTATAAAAATAGAGGTTGGTCTGTACCTGCAAATGTAAGTTATATGGAAAGCCATGATGAAGAGCGTTTAATGTACAAGAATCTACAATATGGTAATTCTAGTGGTAGCTACAATATTAAAAACCTTAATACCGCTTTAGAAAGAGAAGAATTAGCTGGTGCCTTTTATTTTACTATTCCAGGTCCAAAAATGATTTGGCAATTTGGCGAATTGGGTTATGATATTTCTATAGAACAAAATGGAAGAACGGGTAATAAACCTATTTTATGGAATTATTTAGCAAACGAAAACAGAAGAGCTGTGAAAGAAACTTGGTCTAAATTAATTAAATTAAAACTACAATATAATATTTTTGAGACTTCAGATTTCACGTTAGATGTTGGTAATGCCAACGGATTAAATACCATTCACTTAACAGATGCAGCTGCTTCAGACATACAAAACATTGTTATTATAGGAAACTTTGGCGTAACTACTCAAAGTATTTCTCCTGCTTTTCAACAAACGGGTACTTGGTACAATTTACTAAAAAATAACGCTACTATTTCTGTTACCAATACAACGAGTACTATTTCTTTAGCACCCGGAGAATTTAAAGTGTATGCAAATAATCCTGCTTCTCTTTCTACGGATGATTTTACAGTTGATGATATAAGTTCTATGAAACTGTATCCAAATCCGGCTAAAACACACTTTGTTCTTTCTGATAAAACAAATGAAGTTACCATTTTTGATGTTACTGGAAAACAAGTAAAATCCTTTTCTAATGAAGTGATAAAAACAAATTACTTTGAAATATCAACTTTAAAAAAAGGTATTTATTTTATAAAAATTGAAGATTCAAAAAATCAAGTTTTAACTAAAAAGTTGATTGTAAATTAAGACAATTATTAGTGATATTAATTAAGAAAGCGAGCAGTAAATATTTTATTGTTCGCTTTTATATTATAAATAAAGTTGTTATATAATTGATAAAAAATCAATCAATTCGAGTAAAAACACTTCCTAATGTTATTTCAACCTATAATCCCAAATGAATTCTATAATGTCGTAAAACAAATTATAACTCAAGATGTCTTTCTGAGACCCGAGAAAAAAAATTCACAAGCAGAAATGATGACGTGCAATTTTGTCATTTATGCGATAGGAGAAATCTCACAATTTAGAAAAACCTATAATTAAGTATCTTTATGTGATTTCTCTCTTTGTTCTAAACGATAATACGATATTCGTTCTTCCTATAATTTTATAAAATCAAAACGGGTTAAGTAATTTTATACCTAAACTCCAAACTGAGTTAAATGATGATCTAAATGTTTATAGAACGAATTATTCCACTCTACGGCAGTTAACTCCCCAAAAGAATGAGACTCCTTTCCTTCAAAATAAGCTTCTCCTAATTCTTGCGTTTTAGTTATATAATCTATTAAAATTTTCTTTTCAACCTCAAACTCCTTATCATCAGAAATAATGAATTGAGCAGCGGTTTTACCATTTTTAGCATACGGTTTTTCCGAAACAACAATCTTTTTCACAAACATCTTTAGTATCCATTTGGTAAATGCATTTGGCTTTGGATATTTATCCGTATAAACCATTTCATAACTTACAGAACAATGCGATAACATTTGTGAAACAGACATTTTACCCCAAGTTGGTTTTGTGGATGCTGTTAAATTATCAATTCTTTTAATAACTTCATTGGTGATTTCTTTCTCAAAAATATTTCTCATATTAATGAAGAATTTTAAATAATAGTTCCTTTAAAATATCTTTTTGAGTTTGGCTTGCTCCTACTCCTTTACTCTTTACGTCTGCATCTCGCAAAAAAGCAATTACTTGCGCTACTTTTCGCATCGGATAATTCTTAGCTGCCAAAAAATATTCATCTACAAAATACGGACTCACACCAAGTGCCTTTGCAACACCTCCTTTAGATTTATCTTTTAAACCATGAAATAATAACAATTGTGTAAAAAAACCATTCAACAAAGAAATCGTCATTACCAAAGGGTTATTTTTTGGGTTTTCTGCAAAATAATTTATAATTCTATTCGCTTTTACAATATTTTTCTCTCCTACCGATTTTCGTAATTCAAAATTATTAAAGTCCTTAGAAATACCAATATTATCTTCAATATGTTTGTCATCAATTATAGTATCTTTAGGTAGAATTAGCATTAATTTATCTAATTCATTAGATATTTTACTTAAATCTGTTCCTAAAAACTCTACCAACATTTGAGAAGCTTTCGGCTCTATTTGATATTTTTTACCACTTAATACTCTGCGAATCCAATCTGAAACCTGATTTTCATAAAGCTTTTTACTTTCGTAAACTAAGCCCGTTTTAGCAATTACTTTATGCAATTTTTTTCGCTTATCTAATTTTTTGTACTTATAATTAAAAACTAAAACAGTGGTTGGTTGCGGATTTTCTGCATAAGAAACTAACTTTTCTATATTTCTGCTTAGATCTTGCGCTTCTTTTACAATGATAACTTGTCTTTCGGCCATCATTGGGTAGCGTTTTGCCGAAGAAACAATATCTTCTATACTAGCATCTCTCCCATACATTACTTGCTGATTGAACCCTTTTTCGGATTCATCTAAAACATTTTCTTCTATATAATCAGAAATTTTATCAATATAATAAGGCTCATCACCCATTAAAAAATAAATAGGCTTTATATTCCCTTTCTTTATCTCTGAAACAATACTTCTTATTTCGTTCATTTTCTTACTTTTGACTGATGCAAAAACTCAACCTACCAACTTATAACTTCAAGCTCAAAAGTAGCGAAAATAAGACGCTTATTTTTGATAATTTGAGAAAAAAATATATGGTTTTAACTCCAGAAGAATGGGTTAGACAGCATTATGTACATTTTTTGATCGATGAAAAAAAATATCCTACTTCTTTAATTGCTTTAGAAAAACAGTTAACCATTAATAATCGCAAAAAAAGAACTGACATTTTAGTTTTTAATAAAGAAGGAAATCATGAAATTATTGTAGAATGCAAAGCACCTTCTATTAAAATTACACAAGATACTTTTGATCAAATTGCTCGTTATAACTTAAAATTAAAAGCTACATTTTTAATAGTTACCAATGGTTTAGAGCATTTTTACTGCAAAATGGATTTTGAAAATGAGACATATATTTTTCTAAAAGAAATACCTAATTATAAATAAAATTGGTAAATCCTGCGATAGCAGAAATTAAAATTCATTACATGAAACAAATTCTAATATCCGATGCCATAATAACCTTATATAAGCTTCGTTAAGTTTATCGTTTTTATTAAGAAAAAATTAGAATTAAACTAACTTATAAAATGTAAATTTGCACCCTTGAAAATAGCAATTGTCATATTAAATTGGAATGGTCAAAAACTGTTAGAACAGTTCTTGCCATCGGTTCTGAATTTTAGTTCGCAAGAAGCGGATATTTATATAGCAGACAATGCTTCTACAGATTCTTCAATTAAATATGTGAAAGAATTTTTTCCTTCAGTTAAAATTGTAGAAAACATTGTAAATGGCGGTTATGCAAAAGGGTATAATGATGCTTTGAAAAGAATAGATGCAGATATTTATTGCCTCTTAAATTCTGATGTTGAGGTTACGGAAAATTGGCTGAAACCCATTATTTCTGTTTTTAAAAGTGAAGAAAATACGGCTATTATTCAACCTAAATTATTAGATTTTAAAGACAAAACAAAATTTGAATATGCGGGTGCTGCTGGAGGTTTTGTAGATTTATACGGATATCCTTATTGTAGAGGTCGTATTTTTAATGAATTAGAAACCGATAATGGTCAATTTAATGATGAAGCTACTATTTTTTGGGCTTCAGGAGCTTGTCTATTTATTCGATCTAAAGTATATCACCTATTAGGTGGTTTAGATGAAGATTATTTTGCACATCAAGAAGAAATAGATTTATGCTGGAGAGCACAAAATAGAGGTTACAAAGTAAAATACGTAGGTACTTCTACTGTTTATCATATTGGCGGAGCCACTTTGCAAGAAACAAATCCGCACAAAACATATTTAAACTTTAGAAATAGCTTATTGAATGTAGTAAAAAATGTTCCTAAAAAATGGTTTCTATTCGTTATTTTTTCTCGTTTAATTTTAGACGGAATTGCAGGTCTTAAGTTTCTATTAGAGTTCAATCCCATACATACTTGGGCCATCATTAAAGCACATTTTAGCTTTTATAAAAACTTCTTTAAATTTTTAGGTAAACGTAGAGTTTTACAAAAGAAACAAGAGTACAATCTACACACAAGTATTGTTTGGCAATATTTTGCTCTTGGCAGAAAAAAGTTTGATGATTTAAAGTAATTGTAAAAAAATCTTGATACTTTTTTTCATACTTTAAAAACCACCACCATTAACGTCTTTTATAAGTAGAAGAAAATTAACTAATTATTATATTTTTCAAATTATAAAAATAACTCCACGAACCTATCACTTCTATCTTTTGGGAGATGTCTTATAAAGAGGAGAATGGAAAATTGAGCTATATTAAGTAATTTCTCTCTTTGGTTGAAATAACAAAACAGCCCGTGATCATTTTCGCTTGAGATTTTTTTTCTCGTGTATAGAAATAAAAAAAATGAAGCTTTACAACTAATTTTACAAAATTTCTAAACTCCCTTTGCCTTCTCTTATTACTTCTGGGTAGCCTTCAGTAAAATCTATAATCGTAGATCCTTGATTATCTCCATAACCCCCATCAATAACAATATCTACTAACTTACCCCATTTTTCAAAAATTAATTCTGGATCTGTCGTATATTCTAAAACTTCATCTTCATCTCTAATAGAAGTAGACACTATTGGGTTGCCCAACACTTCTACTAAAGTTCTAATAATATTATTATCAGGAATACGAATACCTACCGTTTTTTTCTTTTTAAAAACTTTCGGTAAATTATTACTTCCTGGTAAAATAAAGGTATAAGGACCTGGTAACGCCCTTTTAAGCACTTTAAAAGTAGCGCTATCTATTTGTTTTATATAATCTGATAAATGGCTTAAATTATTGCATATAAAAGAAAAATTAGCTTTTTCTAACTTTACACCTTTAATCTGAGCAATCTTTTCTAAAGCCTTATTATTAGTAATATCACAACCTAAGCCATAAACAGTATCTGTTGGGTAAATTACCAAACCGCCACGTTTTAAAACCCTAACAACTTTGTCTATTTCCTTTTGGTTTGGGTTCTCATTATATATTTTAATAAATTCTGCCATATATTAAATGTACAAAAACTCAACCTGATAACAATCATGTTGAGTTTTTTATTTCTGGGAAATTATAATTTTCTTAAGATTTATCTACCATTCTAAATCCTTCACCATGTATATTTAAAATTTCTACCTTTTCATCGGGTTTTAGGTATTTACGTAGTTTTGCTATATAAACATCCATACTTCTAGACGTAAAATAATTGTCGTCTCTCCATATTTTTGTCAAAGCCAATTCTCTTGGCATTAAATCATTTTTATGAATTGCCAACATACGTAACAATTTACTTTCTTTTGGAGATAATTTAATAGGTTCTCCTTCTTTTCCAACAGATAAATGTCTTAACTTAGAATTGAAGAAAAAACCTCCAATTACAAATTCGAATTGTTCTGACTCTGCAGTTTTATCTGTATCTTTTCGTTGTAAAATGGCCTTAATTTTATGCAATAATACTTCCGAATCGAACGGCTTATTTAAATAATCATCTGCACCAACAGCATATCCTCTTAAAACATCTTCTTTTAAAGTTTTTGCTGTTAAGAAAATAATTGGCACTTCTTTATTGGTGGTTCTAATATCTTGTGCAAGAGAAAATCCATCTTTACGAGGCATCATAACATCTAATATACATAAATCATAATCACTGTTTTTAAACATGATTAATCCTTCTATTCCATCTTTAGCATGAGTTACATTGTAATCATTTAATGCTAAATAATCTTTTAAGACCGTTCCAAAATTTGGATCATCTTCAACTAATAAAATTTTTTTACTTCCCATTGTTATATTTTTTAAATTAAAGGTAATTTTACTGTAAATGTACTTCCTACTCCTTTTTCGCTTTCTACGACAACTGTACCATGATGTTTTTCTACTATTTCTTTTACATAGGCTAAACCAAGTCCATGTCCTTTTACATCATGTATATTTCCTCTTTGCTCTCTATAAAACTTATCAAAAACGTTTTTTTGTACGGCCTTACTCATTCCTATTCCATAATCCTTTACTTTAAAGATAAAGAACTTATTTGTACTTTCTGTATAAACTTCAATTTTTGGAGCCCCTTCAGAATATTTTAAACCATTTTCTAATATGTTGACAATTATATTTGTTAAATGAAATTCGTTCCCTGGAATTTCTGTGATAATCGCTTCAAAATGGGTCTCTAATGTTCCTTTTCTATCTTGTATTAATAAGCTTACGTGTGTTATTGCATCTTCTATTACGTCGTGCATATCAATAGTTTCCTTACTAATATCTAATTGATTTTTCTCTAACCTAGATATTCTTAAGACATTTTCTACCTGAGAATGCATTCTTTTATTTTCATCTCTAATCATTTGCACATATCGTAAAACTTTGTCCTTATCATTAATAATCTTAGGATTCTTAATAGAATCTAAAGCTAAATTAATAGTAGCTATAGGAGTTTTAAACTCATGTGTCATGTTATTAATAAAATCAGTTTTAATTTCTGATATTTTCTTTTGTCTTACCAATTGATATAAAGAACTTGAAAAGGCAATTATAATAATAAAGATAAAAAACAAAGACAGTAATAAAATATTTGAAATACCAGAAAGTATGTGTTCATTTTTAGACGGAAATGTTACATATAACTCATACTCAACGTGTCCATTTTCGTTAAAAAAAAGTGGATACCGATAGCTCTCCTTTTTATTAATCGTATAATAACCAGACTTTAGTTTTGTTGCTAAACCATCCTTACTATAAACCCCATATTTAAAATCTAAAAATATATTTCGTTTTGCTAATGCCGTTTTTATAGTAACCTTTAAATCATTATTACTTATTCTTTGATGAATCGGTTTATTCTTTTTATAGTATTCAAAATATGGAGAATTATACGCATTTTCAATTTCCTTAAATCTTTTAGTAAAAGAGTATCTTTTTTCATCTGTAGAAGAAAAAGCGTTATCTACACCTTTAATTAATCTAGAATGAAAAAAATCTTGCCTTCCTGTAACTCTTTTTACAATAATAGAATCATTATCTAAAAAATCTGTTGGTAACTTAAAATTTTCTTCTAAATAGGTTGTTCCTAAAGAAAATCGCTCTTTCGATGTAGTATCTATTTCTTGAAAAAGGTAATTTCTAATTTGAGCATCATTTGCTAAACCTACATTTTCGAAAAAGTTCTCCATTTTTTTATCAAAAAAGGCCTTTTCTTTCTCATTGATTTTTTGAGATACACCTCCTAAAGATTTTTGAACTTCATTCTTAAATTGTTCATTCTTACTTGCCACAGCATTGTTTATCCAATACATCTGCACAGCAATAATTCCTATTAAAGAAATGCTCATTAAAACTACAATAAGAACAAACATTTTCTTACCCATACATCAAAGTTACGGCTTTCAAAAATTGAATTTATTGTTTTTAACCTAAATTAACAGCTTTACTTTAAATTTAAGAGTATTTTAACAATCCTATTGAATAAAATTAAATTCAACAGTATTTTTTTGTTAAAATATTATGGATATTAATAACTTGAAATTCAGTATTTTCTTTACTTAAATTGGTAATAACGTAGTTAGATTGTAGTAGTTTTTTATCTTCTAACCATTGGTTTTTTATTCTGTTTTCCACATCCTTTTTAGAGCTATGATCTCTTAACATTGTTCTTTCTATTCTAACACTTAGAGGAGCATAAACAGAAATAATAATATCGCACTTTAAATTACTTTTACTTTCAAAAAGAATAGCATTTTCATATAATATATACTCTTTATTTGCATGCTGATGTACAAATTGTTGAAAATGATTTTTAACCTCTGGGTGTACAATTGCATTTAAGGCCGCTAATTTGCTTTTATCCTGAAAAACAAGGTTTGCTATAAAAGGTCTATTTAATTGATTATCCTGATAAGATTCTTTACCAAAAAACTCAATAATTTTAGCTTTAATTCTTGAGGAAGCATTAATTAACTTTTTGGCCTCAAAATCTGCATTGTAAATAGCAACTGTATCAAATTTAGCAAAAAAATTAGCTACAGTCGTTTTACCACTACCAATGCCACCTGTTAAACCTACAACCATTTTATTTTTGAATTAAAAAATCTATTTTATTAGGAATTATTTTAAAACTTTTAACATAATCTGGACTCCCTATTACTTTGGGTAACAAATAATCCAGGTTATTCTCTTTAGTAACATTGTAATCACAAACAACTTTAAAAAAGTTTTTATCAATTTTATTAAAGTTAGACAGCCCCACCACATAAACAACTTCTACAGTTTTATTTAGTGTAGTAATAGTTACACCTTCTGGAAGGTTTTTTACTAAAAACGGAATTTCTAAAGTGCCTTCTGTAAATTTTTCTACTTTACCACTTATTGCTGCAAATGTTGATTTTACTTTAATATTACTCGAGTTTTTAGGTAATATAATTTCTACTTGTTTCGAGAAATCTGACCGAACATCATCTAATTTTAATAATTTTAAATTGATGGATGTTATCTTATTTATTTGAGCTTCTGGTCCAGAAATTAAAATACTATCTGGTTTTACAACTACAGGCTCTAAAATATCATAACCAATATGATAATTAATATCTAAATTAGGCTTTAAGGGCACTTTCTTAGATGTTAAAGTGCCAATATCTAAGTAAATAGTATCTAAAACAATTTCTTGTAATTGAACACCAGAAGGCAATTGTTTTTGAATAGTGTTTACCTGATTTCTTGTTAAAAAATAATACTTACTAGAAGATTTTTTAAGTAAACTATTTGCATTTAAGGCAATACTTTTATCACCAAAATTAGAGCTTATAATATTAAATCCAGACGATTTTACAATAATATCTATTTCTTTTATTGGTTTTTTCTGCAACAACTTATCTTGTGGAATATTTGTGTATTTTACAGGAAAAGTTAATGTTGTAACATACTCTTTAGAGAGCGTAATTAAAAACCACATTAAAATAGATGCTATTAAAAAACCTATAAAACTTTTCGATATTTTTTTATTCTTTATCAAGGAGGTTATATTTCAATTTTATGCAATCTACACAAAAGCATGTAAACAAAAAAGTGAGCAGTATCTAAAAAGACAAAGCTCACTTAATACTTTTAAAACTTAATTTTTATTTTTTAGCTGGAGCTAATTTTTTATTGGTCAATTCCATAGAAATTGCAGAGCGTTCAAACTTAATTTTCCCTGCTCCTGTTTCTACCGTTACCGTACCTTCTGTAGCATTTATTTCTGCTATTTTACCATGAATTCCACTAGATGTTACCACTTTTGCGCCTTTTTTAATTTCAGCCTGAAAAGCTTTTTCCTTTTTTTGGCGATTCATTTGTGGTCTAATCATAAAAAAATAGAACACTACAATAATTGCTAAAAAAGGTAACATACTCATTAAACTACCTACTCCTTCTTGTAAAAATATTACAGTTGATATCATTATTATTATGCTTTTGGTGTTACAGAACCTTTAAGTGTTAAGATTTCTCTACCTGCTTCTGTATTCGTTGTTAAAGTTACTGTTTTCTGTTGTCTGTTTGGTTTACCGCTTGTGTTAAATTTTACATTAACAGTACCTGTTTCTCCTGGTTTAATAGGTGTTTTAGGCCATGTAGGAACTGTACAACCACAAGATCCTTTTGCGTTTGTAATTACTAAATCTGTTTTACCAGAATTAGTTACTAAAAAACTAGTTTCTACAATATCTCCTTCATTTACAGTACCAAAATCGTATACTTTTTTATCTAAAGAAATAGATGCTGTTCCTTTTTTAATTTCATTATCTCTAGACGATGCTTGGTCTAAATTTTCCTTGTTAATTTTTTTTACTGCACTTCCGCCGTCTTTACAAGCGGTAAAAAAAGATGCTGTAATTACAAATGCTAATAAAATTGTTATTTTTTTCATTATGATTTAATTTTGTGTAAAAATAATAAATAATTTTTCGAAAACAATAGTTTAGAGTAAGCCTCTACCAATTTTAACTATTTTTTTATCTTTTATAAATTCTTTTGAAATTTTATCTAAAACTCCATTAATAAAGTAACTACTTTTTTCTGTAGAATAATCTTTAGAAATTTCTATAAATTCATTAATAGTAACTCTAGTTGGTATAGAATGGAAATTTAGAAATTCTGAAATTGCCATTTTTATTAGAATCATATCTATATCAGCAATTCTATCTATTTCCCAGTTTGGCGTTTTCTCTTCTATAATTAATTCGTATTCTGCATTCTTTAAAACCGTTTTCTTAAACAATTTAGATCCAAAATCTTCATCATCCTTATCTTTATAAAGTTTTCCTAAAACAAAAATGGTATTGTCTTTTTGTTTACTTAGTGTTTTTACTATCCAAGTATTTACAAAAGGAATATCATCTGCCCAAGAAATCATAGTATCTTCATAATACTCTCCTAATTTCTCATCGGGAGCAATAATTTCTTTGAAAAAATCTATAACAAAAGTTTTATCTACTTTGTAAGAATCTTCTACAGTATCTAAATATTTTTTATACAAATCGCTCTTTTGCAATTTCTCAAAAATAATTTTCACATACTCATCACTTTCTTCCCAATTTCTTAAATCATTTAACTCAACATACCCCTCTATACTAACGCTTTCTGCGATGGTATTTATCAGTTTATTGTTTAAAAACTTGTTGTTTGGATTTAAATCTTCTTTTGTAGCAAGAATTTTGTTTTTAGAAAGTGCGATTTTTTTAGCGGCTAATTTCTGTACTTCTACTAATAACTGTAAATTTAAAACGTACAAATCGTACATTTTTAAAATACTATGTTTTAAAAATTTTTCCTCCTTAATGATATCATCATTATGAGAATGTAACATAGCGTACACAGATTGCATTACTTTAACTCGAATATGTCTTCTGTTAATCATTTCTAAAGAACTTATATATAAATTTCGGTGCAAAAATAGTGTTATTTTACTTTTATTCGACTACCTTTTTAATTCTTTTTTAAGATTTAATTCTATCCTTAAACGTGTATCTTTGTGCTTTCACTTTTTTAACAAAAAAATATTTTACAAACACTTTATTAATTGTAATTTTATTTTTTAAAATTCAGTATTGATTGAAAGAACTAAGGCACGTAAATAAATACTTTTCTAAATATAAATGGCGCTTATTAATTGGATTATTAGCAACCATTTTATCAAAATTTTTAGCTTTAAAAGTTCCGCAAATAATTGGTGATTCTTTAAATATTGTTGAAGATTATCAAGCAGGAAATGTTACAGATTTAAACATTGTACAGCATCAGTTATTAATTAACATTCTAATAATTATTGGAGCTGTTCTTTTGTCAGGTATCTTCACTTTTTTAATGAGACAAACGATTATTGTTACTTCTAGGTTGATAGAATTTGATCTTAAGAACGAAATTTATCAACAATACCAAAGATTATCACTTAATTTTTATAAGAAAAACAGAACGGGAGATTTAATGAATCGTATTTCTGAAGATGTCTCTAAAGTAAGAATGTATGTTGGGCCAGCAATTATGTACAGTATGAATATGATTGTATTATTTGCTGTTGGTTTTACTCAGATGATGAGTATTAATGTAAAATTAACCATGTACACCCTAATTCCTTTTCCTTTATTATCCATTTCTATTTTCGTTTTAAGTAAAGTAATACATAAAAGAAGTACCGTTGTTCAACAATATCTATCAAAACTGACCACTTTTAATCAAGAGTTTTTCTCTGGTATTAATGTGGTAAAATCTTACGGAATTGAAGCTTCTATAATAAAAGACTTCGATAAAATTGCCGATGAAAGCAAGGAAAAAAATATTCACCTTCAAAAAGCAAATGCCTTATTTTTTCCGTTAATGATTTTTTTAATTGGTATCAGTAATTTACTAGTAATCTACGTTGGTGGAACACTATATATAAATGGAGAAATACAGATAGGTACTATTATAGAGTTTATGTTATATGTAAATATTTTAACTTGGCCTGTTGCTGTTGTTGGTTGGGTTACTTCTATGGTACAGCAAGCTGAAGCTTCGCAAGCAAGAATTAATGAATTTCTAAAGCAAGTACCAGAAATACAAAACACCAATACTTCTTACTCTGAATTAAAAGGAAACGTTACTTTTAAAGATGTTACTTTTACGTATGATGATACAAATATTACGGCTTTAAAAAACGTTAATTTCTCTGTAAAATCTGGAGAAACAATTGCTATTTTAGGAAAAACTGGTTCTGGAAAATCTACTATTATTGAACTCATATCTAGATTATATGACACCAAAAAAGGAACCATTTTATTAGACGATACACCTATTAAAGAAGCCAATTTAGATGCTGTTAGAAGTCAGATTGGTTTTGTACCCCAAGATCCGTTTTTATTTTCGGAAACGATAGAAGACAATATTAAATTTGGTAAAGAAGACGCTACAGAAGAAGAAATTATTACGGCGGCTAAAAATGCAGATGTACATAAAAACATTATCGATTTTCCTAAAGGATATAAAACCATATTAGGAGAACGTGGAGTTACCCTTTCTGGCGGACAAAAACAGCGTGTTTCTATTGCAAGGGCAATTATTAAAAAACCTAAGATTTTAATTTTTGATGATTGTTTGTCTGCTGTAGACACAGAAACCGAGGAAAGAATCTTATCTAATTTAGAACGAATTTCAAAAAATATAACTACTTTTATTATAAGTCATAGAATTTCTTCTGCTAAAAATGCTGATAAAATTATTGTTTTAGACAACGGTAAAATTACACAACAAGGAACTCATAATCAACTAATAACGCAAGAAGGATATTATAAAGATTTGTATGAGCAACAACTTTTAGAAAAAGAAATTTAATCTTTAACCTTGCTACATAAAATATTTTGTTAGATTTGTTAAGTATAAAAAACATATTATAATTACTATTTAAAAGAATTATGGCAGAGAGAGTAGAGAGAGTTGAACAGGAAGAAATTTTTTCACAAGTTTTAAGAGCAGGAAGAAGAACTTACTTTTTTGATGTAAGAGCAACAAAAGCAGATGATTATTACTTAACTGTTACAGAAAGTAAAAAATTTACGCACGATGATGGTTCTTTCCATTACCAAAAGCACAAAATTTACTTATACAAAGAAGATTTTACCGATTTTCAAGAAATGTTAGGTAAAGCAACCGATTACATTTTAAATGAAAAAGGTAGCGAAGTAATTAGTGAGCGTCACCAAAAAGACTTTAAAAAAGAAGAAGAAACAGAAACAACTGATGAAGTAAAATCTACAGAAAGTTTTACTGATCTTTCTTTTGACGATATATAACAGTTACAGACCGTTTTTGTATTCCCTTAATTATGAATACCTAAATACAGGCAAATAAGTCCGTTAAAAATATTTTAATTCGAATTTTACACAAAGAGAAAAACCGCAAATTTACTATTTGCGGTTTTTTGATTTTAAAGAAATAATTATTATGAATTACCTACTCAAGAAAGGATTTAAAACCCTTTCTTGAGTGTTATTTTTATAAATTAAAGTACCTTCTTAATGGTCTTTGTTTTAGCAACGGTTTCCTCCCATTCCTTTTTAGCATTGCTATCTTTTGTAATACCTCCACCAACATATATAGACGCAATTTTATCTTCAATACTCATACATCTTAAATTTACAAAAAGCGAAGAATTTTTATTTTCAATATTTAATTCCCCTAAAAAACCACTATAAAATGTTCTTTTATAGTTTTCATTTTGATAAATAAACTCCTCAGCTTTGTCTCTTGGCAAACCACAAACTGCTGGTGTTGGGTGCAAACCTCTAATTAATGCTTTTAAACTAGCACTTTTATTCAACTCCCCTGCTACACTACTTCTTAAATGTAACAAGTTCCCCGCTTTTACCGTTTCTTTTTTATCAATTTTTAGATTGGTAGAAAGAGGTTTTAATTGGCTCTCTATAAAATTAGTAACTAATTGCTGCTCTTCTAATTCCTTACTTTTCCATATAACCTCTTCAGAATCTATATAAACTTGAGTTCCTGCTAAAGCCATTGTTTTAAAACTGTTTCCAGTAATATTTAAAAGAGTTTCTGGGGTTGCGCCAAACCACAAACCAACTTTTGGATGAAACCAAACATACACAAAAGCATTTGCATAGGTTTTTAAAAGTTTTTTAAATGTAAGAAGTATATCTAATTTATCTAATTGAATTTCTTCTTTTCTAGAAACGACCACTTTTACAAGCTCGTTTTTATTAATTTCATCTAGTGCTTTTTCTACTAAATGAAGATGTTTTTCTTTATCAGAATTTATATTTTCTTTAAAATTATCATTCAGAGAAAAATTTTCTTCAATTAAAATATTTTCATTGATAAATTCTGATTTTTCTAAAGGAAATAAAACAGCATTTTCCTCTCTATTAAAAGGCGCAAAAACAAATCCTGCCTCTGTATATTGAGATGTAAAATGCAATGTAATATCAGTCATAAAAAAACCAGAAACTTGTTCTGAGTTTGGTTTTCTATACGCTACAAAAGGACTATTTCTTTTGTGATGTTCTTCTATTTTATTAAAAATGATATTCAATGTATTATCTAAATTATTTTGTCTTTAAAATCTATTTCAAAGATTCCCTTTCTATTAGCGGAAAAAGATCTTGCTTATTTTAATGAGTATTGTTCAATGAAAATATCTTATTTGGCACTAGTTAAAAGAGCACTAGCGAACATAAAAAAGTTAACAAAGAAAAATTCACAAAAACTTTGCGACCTTTGCGAAAGCCTTTGCTCCTTTGCGTTTATTTGTCCTTATTCCTATTTAAAACAATATTGGTCATTTTCGCTACAGATATTAAATCGTCATTTTCATCAACAATTTTAACTTCCCATAAATGCGTTGTTCTCCCTTTATGAATATTTGTTGCAGTTGCAAAAACAGTGCCTTCTCTTTTACTTTTTATATGGTTTATAGATAACTGAATTCCATTTACAAACTGGGTTTTACTATCTATAAAAAAGTTAGAAGCAGCGCTTCCAACACTTTCTGCTAATGCTGCCGTTGCACCACCATGTAATTGCCCATAAGGCTGATGAACTTTAGAGTTTACAGGCATTTTTGCCGTTAAAAAATCATCACCTAAAGCAACATATTCAATATCAAGCGTTTCCATTAAGGTGTTTTTAGAACTCTCGTTAAACGCTTTTAAAATAGCAACTGTATCCATATCCTTCAAATTATATGGTAAAAGTACATATAAAATTTTGTATTTTTGCAGCAGAAAAATTAATCCATTTCATGTACAAAATACGCGTAATTTTAGACACAAAAGAAGATGTAATCAGAACTATTTTGGTTGATAACAGCTTAAACTTAGAAGATTTACATGCCACAATTGCTAAAGCCTTTGGTTTTGGAGGTAGAGAAATGGCTTCTTTTTATAGAACGGATGACGAATGGGAACAGGGAGAAGAGATTCCGTTATTTAATATGGAAGAAGTGGGCGAAGGTATTTCTATGCAAACCTGTATTTTAAATGATACGTTACCAGAAGAAGGTAATAAGCTAATTTACGTATATGATTTCTTAAAAATGTGGACTTTCTACGTTGAAGTTATTGAGGTTTCTGATGAGAAAAAAGAAGATTTACCACAAATTATTTTAACTGTAGGAGAAATACCAAGTGAAGCTCCTGATAAGGAATTTGTTGCAGAAAAACTAGATGATGGTTTTGGTGATGATGGAGACATAGACGATGAATATGGTCATTTTGATGATGATTACGATTATAATGAATATTAATTTAGTATTCAGTTGCAGTTTATAGCACTCATTATACACTATCCTTTATATAATTCAAGTCAATTATTTCTATTCTGAACTTGACTGATTACTGCCAACTGAAAACTGTGGACTTATTTCTCGTAACAAAATTGTAAATTAGTCGTCTTACAAACATAACCGACTAAATCAATTTCTTTGGAAACTATCTTATCACTCAAAAATCTCGATAAAAAATACGGAAAAGTTCACGCAGTAAACAATCTTTCTTTTGATATAGAAAGAGGAAATGTCTACGGAATCTTAGGTCCTAACGGAAGTGGAAAATCTACCACTTTAGGGATTATCTTAAATGTTGTAAACAGAACTTCTGGAGAGTTTTCTTGGTTTAACGGAAAACTTTCTACACACCAAGCGTTAAAGAAAGTAGGTGCTATTATAGAACGACCTAATTTTTACCCTTACATGACGGCTACTCAAAATTTAGCTTTAATCTGTAAGATCAAAGAAATATCCACAGAAAAAATTAACGAAAAACTTGCTACCGTAAATCTTTTTGACCGCAGAGATAGTAAATTTAGTACGTTTTCTTTAGGAATGAAACAACGTTTAGCTATTGCTTCTGCCCTACTTAATGATCCAGAAATTTTAATTTTAGATGAACCTACTAATGGTTTAGATCCGCAAGGAATTCATGAAATTCGTCAAATTATACAAAATATTGCCGCTACCGGAACTACTATTTTATTAGCTTCTCACCTATTAGATGAAGTAGAAAAAGTATGTTCTCATGTTGTTGTTATTAGAAATGGCGTAAAATTATACGCTGGTCGTGTAGATGAAATGACAGCTTCTAATGGTTTGTTCGAATTAAAAGTTGAAGCTAACGAAGATAAATTACTATCTCTATTAGAAGAACATCCTGCAATAGCAAAAGTTTCTAAAGATCACGAAACGATCATTGCTACCTTAAATACCACTATTTCATCCGCAGAAATAAATGAATTTCTCTTTAAAAAAGGAATTGTTTTATCGCATTTAGTAAAACGTAAACCTAGTTTAGAGCAACAATTCTTAGATCTAACAAACAACAACTAACCACCTTTTAAACTACAAAGTCATGTTAAGACTACTAACCATAGAGTTTCATAAATTAAAATACAACAGAGCCAGTAAAGTATTATCACTTATTTACTTTGGCTTACTTACTTCTATTGCATTAATTGCTGCCGTAAAATTTGATATTGGACCTATAAAATTCCATTTAGCAGATATGGGAATTTTTAATTTCCCGTACATCTGGCATTTTAATACATACATGGCATCCATTTTAAAGTTTTTCTTACTCTTGGTAATTGTTTCTATGATGGCCAATGAATACAGCTACAAAACATTAAAACAGAATTTAATTGATGGTTTAAGTAAAAAAGAATTTATACTTTCTAAATTTTATACAGTAGTCGTTTTTGCACTAATTTCAACAATTTTTGTATTTGTAGTCTCTTTAATTTTAGGTCTTGTTTACTCAGATTATAATGAATTATCAATAATAACTACAGATTTAATCTACCTATTAGCTTTTTTTATAAAACTAGTTGGTTTCTTTTCTATGGGATTGTTTTTTGGAATCTTAGTAAAACGCTCTGCTTTTGCAGTAGGCGCCATGGTAGTTTGGCTTATAGGAGAAAGTATGTTTAAAGGGTATCTTTTTTGGTCTTTTAGAGATGCGGACAAAACATCTGAATCTGTTGATGCTATTATGCAATTTTTACCGTTAGAGTCTATATCTAACCTTATAAAAGAGCCATTTTCTAGATTAAATGCGGTAAAATCTGTAGCAAATCAAATAGGAGAAAATTTTACAAAAAGTTACGATGTAAATTTCTCCGCGATACTTATTGTTTGTGCATGGACTTTTATCTTTATGTACCTTTCTTACAAACTACTCCAGAAGAGAGATTTATAGCAAATATTTTATCTTATTTTCTAACATTTAAAAACCATTACATTCAATAAACTTTTGTAATTTGCCTTTAAATTATTGTGTTATTAATACCATTTTAACACAAATAATATTAATACTTAATTTAATATTACAATGCGCAAAAGTTTTCTCTATATTTTATTCATTTTTATAACTTTTCAAAATATAAATGCACAATTAAGCAAAAAGCATTATTTACCTCCTATTACGAGTGATGACCCTATAGAAAACCAATATATTTACATCTCTACACCAAAAAGTAGTAATGTTTCATTTACCATAAAACCCATTGGAAGACCAGCTTCCGAAGAAATTACAGGAACCGTTTCTAAATCTACTCCTTTTTCTACCACCTCATCAAGGGTTGGCTTTCAGTTGTTTCAAGAATCAAACAAAACGGCTGTAATAACAAATGATAAAGGCTATATTATAGAAGCAAATGATGTTATTTATGTTTCTGTAAGAATTAGATCTAGTAGCTCTTATCAAGCAGCCGCAATTGTAAGTAAAGGTTTATCTGCACTAGGTACAGAATTTAGAATGGGAGGCTTTACAAGTAGTTCTCCCAAAGGAGGCCATCTAAACTTTGTATCTGTAATGGCTACAGAAAACAATACCAATGTAACTTTTAGTGATTTTGCTCCTAGTATTTCAATAAACAATTATACTGGTTCAGTACCGTTTACAAAAACGTTAAATGAAGGTGAAACCTTTATCGTTTCTGTTTCTTTTGATTTAGGAGGCAACCCCAACGATTTAATAGGTGCCTTAATAAAATCTGATAATGAAGACAAGCCAATTGTGGTTAATTCAGGTTCTGCAACAGGTAGTTTTTATGAAGGTCACAACAATAGAGATTATGGTATAGACCAAATTGTAGATGCCAAAAAAATTGGAGACGAATATATTTTTGTAAGAGGGGACGGAAAAGATGACTGGGAAAATGTACTAATTATTGCACATACAGACGGCACAAATATAAAAATTAATGGTGTAGATGTAGTATTACCTGTCCCTTTAAAAAGTGGAGAATACTATGTAATTGAAGGTGATCAATACAGCTCAAATGGTAATATGTATGTGCAAACTACACAACCCGTTTTCGCTTATCAGGGTGTTGGATATGGCAACAACTCTGCAAATCAAGGTTTATTTTTTGTTCCTCCTCTAAATTGCGAAAGTACAGGTTTTGTAGATAACATACCAAATATTGATAAAATTGGCTCTTATACCTTTGAGGGTGGTGTTACTATTGTAACAAAAAAAGATGCAACTTTAATTATTGACGAAGTTTCTACTAACCCAACACATGCCATCGTTGGGCCTAAAGATATTGTTGGTAATAGTAATTATGTAACCTACAAAGTAACGGACCTTTCAGGTAATATTACCGTAAAAAGTTTAATAGATGATGTAGCTACAGAACTTTATTGTTCTTACTTTAATAGAAATGGCTCTGCTACTTCTGGTGGTTTTTACTCAGGTTTCCCTTCTAAACCAGAAATTATTTTTAACGTAGCTATTTCTACTCTAGGAAACTGCCTTGGTAATGATTTAAAATTACAAGCATCAAATACAGATTTATTTGATGGTGGTATGCAATGGCAATTATATGATACCTCTTCAGATTCCTGGATAACCAAAGGAACAGAAAACACTTACACTCCTTTACAAACAGAACCTGGTAGATACCGATTAATTGGTACAATTTTATGTACGGGTACAAATTTTATTTCTGATGACATACCCATTAGTATTTGCCCTGATGATTATGACAAAGATGGTATTATCGACAATGTAGATGTTGACATAGATAACGATGGAATTTTAAATTGTGATGAATCTTTAGGGAATAAAACTATCAATTTAACAAATACTAGTTCACCAATTGTAGAAGATAACTTAACTACAATTACTGCTGATATTACATCTAAAAATACAACCTTTACAGGAGATGCAACAGGTAATTTTATTTCTATAGCGAGCTCAGGCGGAACATCAAATACAAAATACACGTTAGATTTCGATAAAAACATCAACTTTAAATTAACACAAAATCCAACAACTAATCATACTATTTCTTCTGATGAATATTTTATCATCAAATTATCACAAACAGAAAAAAACATTACGTTAATAGATCCAGATGATCAAATTTTGGTGGATACCAATAATGACAATGAATTTGAAAGTGGCATAACACAATTTTCTTCCATAGAAATTAAATTCAAATTCAAATCTAATCTAGCAGGAAGTTCAAGTACTTTTCAATTCGTAGCTAATCAAATTAAAAACATCTCTTTTGAACACCACAACAATAATAGCAGTGAAATTTCTACGTTTAATGGAACTTTAGGCTTGACTTGTTTTACCTTAGATTCCGATGGAGACGGAATTGAAAACATGTTCGATTTAGATACTGATAATGACGGAATTCCTGATTTATACGATGCTTATGGTCAAAATATTACATTAATAAAAATAGACACAAACGT
The DNA here is from genome assembly GCF_023555435.1 of Polaribacter sp. Z014. Taxonomy (NCBI): domain Bacteria; kingdom Pseudomonadati; phylum Bacteroidota; class Flavobacteriia; order Flavobacteriales; family Flavobacteriaceae; genus Polaribacter; species Polaribacter sp. Z014. The sequence goes on along the minus strand of NZ_JALCZP010000005.1, from coordinate 151,975 downwards.
TGATGGTTTAGATGATGTTTTTGACACCACAACAACAAATTTAGACACTGATGCTGATGGTGTAAAAAACTATTTAGACTACGATTCTGATAACGATGGTATTTTTGATGCTACAGAAGCGGGTCATAATTTAGATACAAATTTTGATAGCATTGTTGATACTTTTACAGACATCAATAAAAACGGATTGGCAGACTCTTTAGAAAACGATACTTCAATACAAACATTATCACTTAATTATACCATTACAGACACTGACGCAGATACTAATTTTAATTTTGTTGAATTAGATGCAGATGATGATGGTTGTTTTGATGTTAAAGAAGCTGGATTTAGTGATACAAATGAAAATGGAATTTTAGATACATCAACTTTTGAAGTAGATATAAACGGAAAAATAATAAATAATTCTGATGGTTATTCAGACCCTAATTTAGATTATATTATAGCTGCACCAATAGTTATAACATCATTTATAGATGTTACATTTTGTGAAAGTGATACAGATACAATTTCAATTGATATGGATCTAGACGCATCAGAATACAGTTTTCAATGGGAAGTTTCTACAGATGGCACAACTTGGACCATTATTGATGATACTGATACCACAGATTTATACCAAGGAAGTACCACTAACTCTTTACAAATTACAGACATTCCAACTTCTTATAATGGCAACCACTATAGAGTTCTTTTAAACAAAGCAGGAAATACATGCGGACTAACTTCTAAAGCAATTACTTTAACGGTAAACCCAAAACCAATATTGTTAAATAATAGCGTTTTGCTTAGACAATGTGCAGACAATACTAGTAAAAACACCATTATAAATCTTTCGGAAGCAGAAAAAACCATTATCAATAATACCGATAGTAAATTTTATTTTGAGTATTATGAAACAGAAACAGACGCTATTAACGGAAATACAAGCAATCTTATAACTGACATAGAAAACTACCTTGTAACTGATGGTTTGGCTAAAGCGGGAGTAAGAATAATTTCTAACGATACGGGTTGTTACTCTATTGCTAATATTAAAGTTGAAGCTTCTTATGCAGGCAATGTTTTGTATGACAAAACCTTTGAAGAATGTGATGATTATACAGATATTGATGATGCTCCTGATGGAATTACAAATTTTGATTTTAGTGCAGCAAGACAAGAGGTTATAGATACTTTTCCTCCAGGAATTAAAGGAGATATCGAAGTGTATTTTTACGAAACTACCACAGACAGAGATGCTGCTACAAACGCAATTCCAAATATTTCTAAACATAGAAATACTGGTTATCCTTTTAATCAAACTATATACATCAAAATAAAAAATAAGAATAATAACGATTGTGAAGGAATTGGAAAATTATCTCTAAAAACAAATGCTATCCCTGTTTTTTCTGTTGATGGAGAAGATCCAGACAACCCGATAATTATTTGCACAAAAAACATTCCGTATACATTACAAGTAAATACCCTTGGTGCTTATAAGTATGAATGGACAAAAAACGGAGATCCTTTTGGTGGAAAATCCAAAGAAGTTGACATTAATGATGCAGGAAATTACACAGTTACCGCATTTAGTAAAACAACAAAAGTTTGTTCATATTCTAGAACCATTATTGTTTTAAAATCTAATTTTGAAACCTTAGAAGAAAGTATTGTTACCATTACCGATGATACTTCTGGTATAAGCTCTAATTTAAGTATCCGTATAGACATTCCTACAAATCCATTGATTAATGAGGAATTTCTATTTGCTTTAGAAAATGAAAACGGAAATACAATACGTTCTTTTCAAGACAGTAATATTTTTGAAGACATAGAAGGCGGAATTTATAAAATTATTGTTGAAAATAAAGATGGGTGTGGTACTTCAGAATTAATAGTTTCTGTAATTCAATTTCCAAAATTCTTTACGCCAAATGGCGATACAAAAAATAACACTTGGTTTGTAAAAGGAGCTAGTAACACGTTATACCAATCTAACAGTAGCATTAACATCTTTGATAGATATGGTAAATTAGTAGCCCAAACAACTATAGGTGGTGAAGGTTGGGACGGAACTTACAACGGAAAATTATTACCTTCTAACGATTATTGGTTTACTGCACAACTAATTCCAATAGACACCAACAAAATGCCCATTCTTAAAAAAGGACATTTTTCTTTAATTAGAAAATAAAACTAATAAAAAACCTCTTTGATTTCTCAAAGAGGTTTTTGTTTTTATAAGAATAACAGTAATTCTTAAATTACCTTAAAACAGCATCTAAATTTTTCTCAAAAGATTGCTGTAATTTTTGCATTATTTTATCTATTTGTTTGTCTGCTAAAGTCTTTGTTTCATCTTGTAATAAGAAACTTACTGCATACGATTTTTTCCCTTCAGGTAGTTTATCTCCTTCATAAACATCAAATAAATCTACCTCTTTTAATAGTTTTTTCTCAGCTTGAAAAGCTAAATTATAAACTTCATTAAAAGCTACTTTAGAATCTATTAGCAAAGCTAAATCACGCTTTACAGTAGGGAATTTAGGTAATTCACTTACTTTTACGTTTTTATTTCCTACTAATTTTAAAATAGTGTCCCAATTAAAATCTGCAAATAAAACCTCTTGCTTAATTCCGAATTCTTTTAAAAGAGATCCTTTAACTACACCAAATTCTACTAATTTTATTTTTCCCAAACCAAAAGAAATTCCTTCAGAAAAAACATCTTGTTTCGATGGTGAAGATTTTACTTTATCGATACCTAATCTACTTAATAAAGAAGTTATAACACCTTTTAAGTAAAAGAAATCAGACATTTTATTAGCAACACTCCAGCTTTCTTTAGTTCTGCTACCAGTAACAAAAAGCGTTAAATGTTTATTTTCTTCGTATTTATCAGTATACTTATGGTAGGTTTTACCAAACTCATAAAATTGTAGTGAATTATTTTTTCTATTGATATTATACGCAACAGATTCTAAACCACTAAACAATAAAGACTGACGTAATACTTTTAAATCGTTACTTAACGGATTTAACATTGCTACGTTAGCTTCTTCATTAATATTCTCTGACAATGCAGTATACTCCGGCTTTGTTAAAGAATTAGCCATCGTTTCGTTAAAACCTAAAGCACTTAATTGGTTTGCAATAACGTTTTCAATCTTCGTTTCTTTATTAGAATCAAAAGAAATAGACGTATTTAGTTTATGAGAAAACTCAATATTATTGTAACCGTATACTCTTAAGATTTCTTCAATAATATCTGCTTCACGCTGAACATCTGTTCTATAAGAAGGTATGGTTAAACCTAAACCACCATTTGTTTCACTATTAATTTTAATTTCTAACGAAGCTAAAATATTTTTAATGGTTTCTTTTGGAATCTCCTGCCCTATTAATCTATAAACATGCTCGTAAGACAAAAACACTTGAAAATCTTCTATCTTAACCGGATAAAAATCAGAAACATCAGAAGCCAATTTACCTCCTGCATATTCTTCAATTAACAAAGCGGCTCTTTTTAAAGCATATTCTGTTGTATTAATATCTATACCACGTTCAAAACGGAAAGATGCATCTGTATTTAAACCATGTCTTTTAGCCGTTTTACGAACACTAACTGGGTTAAAATAGGCACTTTCTAAAAAGATTGAAGTTGTGTTTTTTGTAACACCAGAATTTAAACCTCCAAAAACACCACCTATACAAAGCGGATTAGAATCTGCATCACAGATTATAATATCTTCGGATGATAACTCTCTTTCAACTTCATCTAAAGTGGTAAACTTAGTACCTTCTTTTAATGTTTTAACAAGAATTTTATTTCCTTTTATTTTCTGAGCATCAAAGGCATGTAAAGGCTGTCCTAATTCGTGCAACACATAATTGGTAATATCTACAATATTATTTTTAGGCACTAAACCAATAGCTTTTAATCTATTTTGAATCCATTCTGGAGAATCCTTTACCTCTACATCTGTTATCGTTATTCCACAATAACGAGGAACCAATTCTTTGTTTTCTACTTCTACATCTATACGCAGTGTTCTTTCATCTACATGAAAATTACTTACAGAAGGAGAAATCAATTCTAATTTAATCTCTTTTTGAATTAAACCTGCTCGTAAATCTCTTGCTACACCAAAATGGCTCATAGCATCAGATCTATTTGGTGTTAACCCAATTTCGAACACATAATCTGTTTCTATTTTAAAAACTTCTGCAGCCGGAGTTCCTTCTTTAAGTTTGTCATCTAAAACTAAAATTCCGTCATGACCTTTACCTAAACCTAATTCATCTTCGGCACAAATCATTCCATGACTTTCTTCTCCTCTAATCTTTCCTTTTTTTATTTTAAAGCCATCACCTTTATCATCATATAAAGTGGTACCAATAGTTGCTACGGGTACTTTTTGTCCTGCGGCTACATTAGGTGCACCACAAACAATTTGTACAGGTTCTCCAGAACCTAAATCTACCGTAGTTACTTTTAATCTATCTGCGTTAGGGTGCTGTATACAGGTTAAAACTTTACCAACAACAATTCCTTTTAGGCTTCCTTTTATAGATTCTTTGGTTTCAATTCCTTCCACCTCTAATCCTAAATCAGTTAACAATTCTCCTGTCTTAATAGGTTCCCAATCTACTTGCAAAAATTGTTGCAACCAACTGTATGATATTTTCATATTCTGTCTATACGTTTATTAGCTGCAAATTTACTTAAAATCTACTTTTTATCATCCTTTTTCATTTTAAAAACGAAAGTTTATTTAAATAATTTTAAAATAAATACCTTTGCACTCTTAAATCTGAATAATGTTCAAGAAAATACCGAATTACGTCAAATACATTTTTACAAATGTTTTATTTTTATTTATCTATATTTTACTTTTTAGAATCCTTTTTTATCAGTTTTTTGCGCAATTAGAAGGAGTTGCTACTTCAGAAGTTCAAAAAGCAATTTCGTTAGGTGTTCGTTTTGATTTAAAATTAGCCGTAATTACATTTTTACCTTTGGCAATCTTAATTCTAATTGTTAACTATCGTTTTTTTAAAACAAAAATTTACAAAAAAATTGCTAACTTATATTTAGTACTTGCATATTTAATACTTACCCTATTTTATCTTTTTGATTTTGGTTATTATGATTACTTAAGCATTCGACTAGATGCTTCCTCTCTCCGTTTTTTAAGTAATTTAGAAATTTCTAGTCAGGTTTTAGTGGAAAGTTATCCCATTTATAAAGGAATTTTTGGGCTTTTACTGCTATGCTTCCTAATTTTTAAATTCTCTAAATTTATTTATAACTTTTATTCGAGTCAGAGAACTACTATTTCAAAAAAAATAAAAGCCATCTATTTTATTAGTACAATCTTACTTTTATCCTACGGAATTTACAATAGTATTACCCACTACCCTTTGCGTTGGAGTGAAGCTTTTTTCTCTAAAAAGAACGAAGTCAATCAATTTGCTTTGAATCCTGTTTTATACTTTTTCGATAGTTTTGCTTTTAGAAGTGAAGGCGTAAATATGGATAGTTTTAAAGCCTATTATCCTGTTATAGCTAAACAATTAAACTTACCAAAAGACAGTATTTCGTTTGAAAGAAAAGTAGTTTTTGATTCCACATATACAAAAAAACCAAATGTAGTTATTGTTATGATGGAATCTGTTGGGGTAAAACCACTAAGTTATTACGGAAATGCTATAAATAGCTCTCCAAAAATAGATTCTATTATAAAAAAGAGTCTTAGCTTTTCTAATTTTTATGTTCATAAGGTAGGTACTGCCGCTAGTGTTTTTGCAACCATAACAGGTTTACCAGATATAGAAAATGTTAAAACAGCTTCTAGAAATCCATTAATTCAAGATCAGCGTATTATTTTTGATCAATTTAAAGGATATGAAAAATTATACTTTTTAGGAGGAAGTGCCAATTGGGCTAATATTAGAAGTATTTTTCAATCGAATATAAATGGATTACAAATATTTGAAGAAGGAAGTTACAAAACCGAAAAAAGAGCTGATGTTTGGGGGATTGATGATTATGAGTTATTTAATGAATCGAATAAAGTATTAAAAAAATTATCTAAAGAAGATAAACCTTTTATTGCTTTTATACAAACCGCCTCTAATCACATGCCTTTTACAGTGCCTGATCAAAAAGAAAGTTATATGCCTTTAAGTGAAGATGAAGTGAGTGATGATTTGTTAAAGAAATCTGGTTTTAAATCTGTTGCTCAATTAAATGCTTTAAGATATTTAGATTTTAACATTGCTAAATTTTTAGAAAGAGCTAAAAAATCTGGATACTATGACAACACCATTTTTGCGTTTTTTGGAGACCATAATACATCTATGAAAAGGACCGATAAGTTTACCAAAGAATTTGACTTAAATATTCAAGCTCAACATGTTCCTTTCTTTATTCATGCACCTAACTTAATTAAAACAGGAACAATTTCTAAGAATGGAAAACTAATAGATTTATTTCCAACAGTAGCTAGTTTGGCTAAAATAAATTATACAAACTATACACTTGGTAACAATTTATTAGATTCTATCCCTAAAAAAACAGCTTCTTTTGTGTATCTAAAAATTAATGGAGAACCTGCTGTAGGTTTACTACAAGATAGTTTATATTACTCTAAAACCGACATCAGTAAAACAACTGGGTTGTTTAATTTAAAAACAAAAGAAGTAAAAGATATTAAAGATACATATCCTTTAGTAGCGAAGAAAATGGATAGTTTATTGAGCGCTTATTACCATGCTACAAAATATTTATATTTTAACAATAAGAAAAAGAAGTAATTGGTTTTGTGATTTACTAATACTACAATTTACGTAGTTTAATAAACCTTAAAGTTATTATTAACGCCTTAGATTTAAGATTGCAATCTTTGATGTAATAGACAGAATGGTAGGTAGAATATTCCTTACCGCCTATTGTTTATTAGTTTTAAAACAAATCTAAGGGTTTTAGTAATTTATAAAGCTTCCTTTGAGTCCTTATTTATTTACACTTTACATTTTTTTAAAAGATAATTCACAGAAAGAAAACACCTTACCTTTAAAATAAGATATTATAATTCTCCTAAAAAATGCATGTTAAAATAACTTGTATTTTAGATTTTTATCCTAAAAAAAATCTCTTATCTATCTTCTTAAAAAAGAAATAGTAAATATTAGCCAAAGTAGCGCCAAGAATAATTCCGGCAGAAATATCAATAGGAAAGTGTACTCCTAAATACAATCTGCTATAAGCAAATATTAATGGCCAAAATAAAATAAAATAAATGTACTTGTATTTATCTTTTAAAAGAAGCACTACAAAAACAGAGAAAAATGTAGATGTTGTGGCGTGCCCAGACGTAAAACTGTAACTCTGTGGATTTATTAAAGTTCTTAATAAATGCATTATTTCTGGGTCGTTATTCGGACGTAAACGTTGTACGTTATTTTTAATAAGGTTTGTAAATTGGTCTGAAAATGCAACCAATAAAATCATAGAAAGAATCATGATTCCTCCACGTTTCCAACCATAACCTTTAATGGTTAGGTAGAAAATAAAAATAAACAATGGGCTCCAATAAATTTGATTGGTAATTACCAACCAAAACGGATCCCATTGTTCACTTCCTAAATTATTTAAAAAAACTAAAAGATTTTTATCTAAATGTATAAGATTATCTAACAAATTACTTTCCTATTTTTAAAACTTCAACTTCAAAAACTAAATCTGATTTTGCCGGGAAAGGACCGTATTTACCTTCTCCATACCCTAAATAATAAGGGATAAACAGTCGTACTTTTTCGCCTTCATTCATGGTTAAAACACCTTCTTTAAAACCAGCAATCATAGGCCTTTGAGCATCATCTAACTGACAAACAAAAGGTTTTCCACTAGCATCTGAAGTAGATTGAATCTTTTTACCATCGGCCGTATACAAGGTATAATTAATAGACAAAGGTTTGTTATCAACTATCTTTTTACCCGAAGTTTTCTTTAATTTTAAAATTCTAAGTCCAGAAGATGTTTTTATCGCTTTGCCTTCATCCATTTTAGCTAAAAACGCTTCTTTTTCAGTTAAGTAAGTAGCATATCTTGCTTTTTCAACTTCTTCTTCTGCTTTCTTTTTATCTTTTTCTGAGTTTTCAAATGCATCCAATTGCGCATCAAAAACTTCAGCTGCGTTAAAATTACTTGCTTTAGTACCTAGTTTAAGAATCTTTACAGATAAAATAGTATCTTTTTGTACAATACTATTTACAACAGCCATTCTTGTAGAATCTATAGCCTTTTTTAACTGTAAAGAATCTTTAATTTTATTTTTTAATTCTTTTAATTGAAGAGAATTGATGGTTGTTTTACCAAAAACAGTATGCTTACCATCTAAATGCGGTATGGCTTTATGTGTAATAAAAAACTGACTATTATTGGTTTCTGGTCCGGCATTTGCCATAGAAAGAATCCCTTTATCATCATGTCTGTACATTAAATTACCATCTTCACTTTTCGGAAATTCATCTCCAAAAGTATAACCCGCATCTTTTCTTCCAGTAGCAGTAAAACCACCACCTTGAATTACAAAATTATCTACAACTCTATGAAAAATAATACCTTCATAAAAGTCTTTACCTTTTAAAGAATCTACTAACTTACTATTTGTTCCTTCTACAAGAGAAACAAAATTAGCAACTGTCATGGGTACATTTTCTGCATATAATTCTACTAAAATCGTTCCTTTGTTAGTTAAGATTTCAGCATAAACTCCATCCTTAAGTTCTTTATACTTTTCTGGAGTAGTACTGCATGCAGTTAATAAAACAACAAATGCTATTAAGTATTTTAAATTCTTCATAAAGGGTATTATTTTTTAATTTCTAATAACTCTACTTCAAAAATTAATGTAGAAAATGGTTTAATATCTGCACCTTGTTGTCTTGCTCCATAAGCTAATTCTTGAGGTATAAAAAATTTGTATTTAGAACCAACATTCATTAATTGCACACCTTCTGTCCATCCTTTAATTACTTGATTTAAACCAAATTCTGCAGGAGTACCTCTATCTACAGAGCTATCAAAAACTTTACCCTCTAAATTAGTACCATGGTAATGTACTTTAACTTTAGTTGTTGGTCCTGCTGGTTTTTCTCCTGTACCTTCTTTTAAAATAATGTATTGTAAACCACTAGCTGTAGTTACAACTCCTTTTTTAGTTTTGTTTTCAGCTAAAAAATCTTCACCTGCTTTTTTATTATCACCAAATTTAGTTTCTGCTTCCTTAGCTACTTTAGCTTGTTGTTCTTTCATTTGCTCTGCTTGCTTCTTTTGGAAGTAAGGGCTTATTACTTTCTGAATATCTTTAATATCTATTAATAAATTAGTAGAATCTAAACCATTTCTAATAGCCTGTGTAAGTACTTCTTGATTAACTTCTTCAAAACCAGACCTTAATTGACCAGACATACTTAAACCAATTGCATAACTAACAGAATCTATTTCTGTTTCTAAAGATTTAACTTCTTTTACTTGGTTACTACAAGAAACCATAGACGCAACAACTGCTACTGCTAAAACACTTTTTACTACTTTCATTTTTAATTATTTATATTGATTAATGTTACTGTACTTTTTATTGATTGATTAATTCCTATTTTATTTCCATCACCAGAAATACCAAAAGCATTATAAGACGGAATGACAAATGTAATGGTTTCTCCAACTTTCATCAACTTTATTCCGGCCTGAAGTGCAGAAATAAAATCTTCTTTATCTACTTGGTACTTTTTTTCACCTATTGCCTCTTTACTATAAATAATATGATCCTGTAAATCAGATATATTATATGCTATAGTTGCCACATCTCCTACTTTTGGCGTTGGTGTATTTTTTTCTATTTTATTGATATAAGTATACCAAAATCCATTTGGGGAAATTTGATACGTTTTAGTTGAATCTTTTTTAATTAACGTTACAATTTTATCTTCTTCAATTTTATTTAATCGAATAGACTTATTTATAGTTTCTTTTAAAATTGTGGTAGAATTTTTAGGATTTATTGGTCTTCTAGGTGCTACTTTAGAACAACCCCAACACAAAATAGTTGTAAGAATTAAAATTTTAATTTTCATAAGACGCTTCCAATTCTTTTTGATATTGTGGTAATAAGTTAACAAACTTGGTTACAGTTTCTGCCAACGATTCCTCAGACCTTCCTCCGGCTGCATTATCATGTCCACCTCCAGAAAAATGGTTTCTAGAAAACTGATTTACAGAAAAACGCCCTTTAGAACGGAAAGATATTTTTATAATTCCTTGCTCGCTGTCTTCAATAAAAATGGCTGCAAAAATGATTCCTTTTAAAGAAAGTGCATAATTTACAACACCTTCTGTATCTCCTTTTTGAAAATCGAATCTCTTTTTTTCTTCCGAAGTTAAGGTAATATAAGCCGTTTTATATTTTGGTAAAATTTGTAAATTACTTAATGCTTGTCCCAATAATAACAATCTATTATAAGAATTTGCATCGTATACATTGTTATGTATTTTATCGTTTTTAGCACCTTTATCTATTAAATCTGCAATAATTCTGTGTGTTGTACTTGTAGTAGATCTAAAGCGAAAAGACCCAGTATCTGTCATAATACCTGTATATAAACAAGTAGCTATTGCGGCATCAATTAAATCTAAATCGTTATTCATTTCTATAAATTGATACACCATTTGACTTGTAGAACAAATAGTAACATCAGAATACATATATTTTACATCATCTGGTTGTTGATGATGATCTATCATAGCAAAATCTTTAGGATATTTTTCTAACGTTTTTTGCATATCAGAACCTACTCTATGCAACGTATTAAAGTCTAAAAGAAAAATAAGATCTGATGCTTTTATTGCTTTTTGAGATTGATTATTTTGCCAATCGAAACGATATGTGGTATCAGACCCTGGCAACCAATGTAAAAATTCTGGATATTCATTCGGTACAACAACAGTTGCATTGTGTCCTTTTTTATCTAAATAATGCTTTAAAGCCAATGTAGAACCCATAGCATCTCCATCCGGATTTCTATGTCCTACAATTACAATATTTCTCGATTTATCAAGAAATATTTTTAAGTCTTCAAATCCTTTTAAAATCATAAGCTGCGAAGATACAATTTAATAACATTGTTCAAAATATTATTTCTTTTACATTTGTGTTAAAACAAAACCATTTAGTCTTGAAAAATTTAACAAACTTTATTTACCTTTTAGTTACAATTGCTCTCGTTTCTTGCTCGTCCTCTAAAAACTCTAATCATAGTAACACCAATGATTTTACCATTGCTTTTGGATCTTGTAATAAACAATATCTAGAAAATATTTTATGGAAAGAAATCAAAAAAAACAAACCAAATTTATGGATTTGGGGAGGTGACAACATTTATTCGGATACACATAACATGGACACATTAAGAAATGATTACTTAACATTAAGAAAGCAAAAGGGGTATTTAGACTTGGTAGAAAATATACCTGTTATGGCTACTTGGGATGATCATGATTATGGACTAAATGATAGCGGTGTAGAATCGCCAACAAAAAAAGAAGCGCAACAAATTTTCTTAGATTTTTTTAATGTTGATAAAACAAGCCCTCGAAGGCTACAGGAAGGCGTTTATCATTCAGAAGTTTTTAATACAACAAAAGGAAGTATTAAAGTTATTGTTTTAGATACTAGATACTTTAGAAGTGCTTTAACAAAAGATACCAAAAATTCTAAAAGATTTACACCAAACACTAGCGAAAAAGGAACTATTTTAGGAAAAACGCAATGGGAATGGTTTATAAAAGAATTAAACACCTCTAAAGCAGATTTTAATATCATTACAAGTAGTATTCAGGTATTAGCTGCAGAGCATGGTTTTGAAACTTGGGGAAATTTCCCAAATGAAGTTGATAAATTAAAACAAACAATTATTAAAAGTAAAGCAAAAGGTGTTTTATTACTTTCTGGAGATAGACATATTTCTGAATTTTCTAAAACAGCAGTCCCAAACCTTTCGTACCCACTTATAGATTTCACTTCTAGCGGACTTACTCACTCTTATAGTGATTTTACTAAGGAAACCAATAAATATAGAGTGCAAAATGTAGTCTCTAAAATTAGTTTTGGGCTTTTAAAATTCAATTTTAAGAAAAAAGAAATCACTATGGAAATGCGAGGTAAAAACAACAAATTACAGCAAGAATTAACACAAGTTTACCCTTAACTTGCAGTTAACATTAAATAATGTATTTTTGCAAAAATATAAAAAATAGAATGGCAACAAATAGAACATTTACAATGCTTAAACCAGATGCTGTAGAAAACGGACATACTGGTGCTATCTTAGAAAAAATTAACGCTGCAGGATTTAGAATTGTAGCAGTTAAAAAAACTCAAATGACAAAAGCAGATGCAGAAACTTTTTATGCTGTGCATAATGAGCGTCCGTTTTTTGGAGAATTAGTAGAGTTCATGACACGTGGACCAATCGTTGCTGCAATCTTAGAAAAAGAGAATGCTGTAGAAGATTTTAGAACTTTAATTGGCGCTACAAACCCAGCAGATGCTGCAGAAGGAACTATTAGAAAATTGTATGCAACTTCTATGGGAGAAAATGCAGTACATGGTTCTGATTCTGATGAAAATGCAGAAATTGAAGGAAACTTTCATTTTTCTGGAAGAGAGCAATTTTAAGAATTTTAAAATTCTTAATAAAATATTTTAAAAAGACTCGTAACATAATTGTTACGAGTCTTTTTCGTTTAAAAATGAATACTTTTTTTATCAACCTAAACTTATTACATATTCTCATAGCAACTAGCTATTTTTATATTCAGACACAAAAAATTAATTCAACACCACCAAGACCTAATCTTTTTAAGACGCTTACTTTTTAAAAAAGTTTTTTTCATTTTAACCTTCTGCCTTAAAACCAATATATTTCGCTAACTTCTAATTTAAATCAGTAAAACAAACGTTGTATCATTTAAGTTAGAGTACGTAAAAAAAACAAATATGAAATATTTAATAACCTTATTCATTATTATTGGGCTTGCAAGCTGTAAGAATGCTAAAAAAGCAAATTCAGAATATAATCGGAAAGCCGTAGAATTGAACAATAATGCTTTAAAGCTTTCAATAGATTCTAAAAAAGACAGTGCTTTAACTTTATACAACAAAGCTATTGAACTTGATAACAGTTACTATTTACCACATTTAAACAAGATTAGAGTTTATTTAGAGATGAAAGAATACGAAAAAGCTCTGTATGAAAGTGAAATGGTAATAAAGAAAAAACCTAAATTAGCAGAAGGTTGGTTTTTTGCTGGACTTTTAAATGAACACCAAGGGAATAATAAAAAAGCGAATACTTATTATAAGAAAAGTATTAAAATTTTCACAGACAGAATTAATAATCCTGATAACCTAAAGGATATTAATGCTAATAAATTGAATAGAGCATTATCAAAGAAATTTATGGGAGACGAATCTTATCTTGAAGACTTTAAAGAACTAGAGAAGATGAAGGATTATTCTTTTTTAGTTCACCAATTCAAAAACAAGACCAACCAAATGATCATGAAAGAATTGATAAAATAAGACATCTTCCACAAATAGAAAGGTAAAAAAATAGGTGAGACCATAATACTTTCATGGAAACTTTTATTTCTATGATGGAATAAAAGTTTTCATATTCACTTTCTACGCCAAAAACTTTAATTTAGCTAACTTCTAAACTAAATCATTAAACTGAAAATTACATAAGGAAGGTTACTTTCCATATGTAACAAAATCTCTAAAAAAGAATGGAAACTAAGAAAATACTTATAATACTAGGAATAATACTATTTGTTCTTATTGGTTTATTTTACATCTATGCCAAAGGATTGGGTTCAATGTATGCTCTTGGGAATAAGCCTGATGAAAGTCCTTTTTATATAACAACCAAACCTATAGTGGTTAAAAATATACTTTTGCCAAAAGGAACGAAAATCAGCTATAAGAAAAACTACTTTTGGCAAAAATATGAGCAAAAAGAACTACTTAATGAAAAAAACATTAAAGAGATTTCTTTTCCAGAAGTAATAAATTGGGGAGGAGTTCCAATTACTTCTATTTTAAAATTTTTTAATCCAGAAATGAAAGGTTTTAGTGTTTATGCTGATTTTAATAGATTAGATAAAAACAAAGAAACCCAATTTTCTAATTTATGGAAAAGTTGTAGTAGTAAATTACAAATAAGTGTGCAAGACACTGACGATTGGTCTTTTAATAAAAAAAATATTTCGGATATTGAATCTTGTAGTGTAAATTATCAAAGATATTTTAGTGAAGATGAAAAGCAACAAAAATTTTTGAATGACTTGCTTAGTGAAATGATGAAGATAAAAAAGTAAAAAAATAACGAACAAGCCCTAAGGTTTTAAAAACAATAAAGAATAGAAAAGGTCTTCTTAAACTGAAAAATATTCTTTTCAATCTAAACGCGATTCTTTTAATAGAACGTTGAGAAAAACCCTACACCAATAACAATTTAGAAATTACACCGTCGCCAATTTCCTCATTCATCATTTTAATAATTTTTTCTTTTCCATAACTTAACTCTTCCCGTAAAACAGAAGAGTTTAATTGAATAACCAAAGTTTTGTTTTGCAATTTCACAGAAACTGTATGATTGGCAACTCCAGGCCCCATCATTTTATTCCAAGTTTCTTCTGCTTTTATTTTTTGCATTCCCCTACTCAAGTTATTTTCCTTGATAAAACTTTTCATTAAATCTTCTATTGAAAAGGAATCGTTTTCTCTTTTTGCCATTATATGTAGCTTTTTACTTTTTACTATTTGCCTTTCGCTAATTGTTGTTTGAATAAAAAGACTTCGACAAGCGCTGTCTGATATTCGTAAAATAAATTGAATTTTGAAATCATGAAACTTCTTCGTCATTACGAATCAAACTTTTTTTGCTTGACATAGTAATCTCATTATTGTATCAAATAAACATTTTATCAATTTTTATCAGATTCATTTTTAAAGTTTTGATTTGAAACTTACAATTTAAAAATCTGATACTCTTTACTTCCTTGCTTTAATATATTTTCGGTTCTTTCAAAATGAGTGTCTGTTATAAATATTTGTCCAAATTCATCATTATTTACCAAATCTATTATTTGAGACACCCTATTTTCATCTAATTTATCAAAAATATCATCTAATAATAAGATAGGAATCACCTTCGATTGTTGTTTGATAAACTCAAACTGCGCCAATTTTAATGCAATTAAATACGATTTTTGCTGTCCTTGTGAGCCAAACTTTTTAATAGGATAATCGCCAATATCAAAACTTAAATCATCTTTATGTATGCCAGAAGTGGTGTATTGTATAATCTTATCTTTTACCAATGATTTTTGCAATAAATCCTGCATTTCAAAATCATGTAACTGACTCTTATAAAATAAATTAACACGTTCTTTATCGCCAGATATAATTTGATATTTTTCATTAAAAATAGGAATAAACTCTTCTAAAAATTTTTTTCTAACCTCATAAATTCGACTTCCATATTCAGAAAGTTGCTCATCATAAACACTTAAATTTAAAGCATCAAAAGTTCTATTAGCTGCAAAATATTTTAATAATGCGTTTCGCTGACTCAATACCTTATTATACGACAATAAATCTTTTAAATAAGTTTTATTTTGCTGAGAAATTACACCATCTATAAATTTTCTCCTCGTATCACTCCCCTCCGTTACCAAATCTCTATCTGCAGGCGAAATAATGACCAAAGGCAACTGACCAATATGCTCAGAAAACTTCTCGTAACTTTTTCCGTTTCTTTTTAAGACTTTCTTTTGTCCTTTTTTAAGACTGCAGACTATTTTTTCATTTCTATCATTTAAAAGATAGTCTCCTTCTATCATAAAAAACCCTTCTCCATGCCTAATATTCTGAACTGCGACAGAATTAAAATAACTTTTTGTAAAAGACAAGTAATAAATAGCATCTAAAACATTGGTTTTTCCAATACCGTTATTACCTACAAAGCAATTTATTTTCTGTTGAAAATCAAAAGATTGCGACTCAATATTTTTAAAATTGAGTAAAGAAATTTTCTTTAAATACATGAATAAAATTTGATATTGAAAACGTTTTGCAAATTATTGAAAATTTAGCGAATTATCCGCTTTTAAAATCCAATTAAAAAAACTATTTTTGTCGCCACTAATTTTTAAGGAAATAATGGCAACATACAAGAAAAAATATAAGGCAGAAAGTAAAAAAGTAGAAAATCAAATTGATGAATCAGAATTTGAAACAGCTGGAGTATTACATACTTTAGATGAAACAGCTTCTAAATCAGAACAATGGATTGAAAAGAATAACAAACCTTTGTTTTTAACTTTAATAACAATTGTTGTTATCTTCTTAGGATATTTAGGATATAATAAATATGTGTCTGAACCAAATGAAACAGAAGCTTCTAATGAATTAGCTTTTCCTAGAAAATATTTTGATGAAGCTGCCATTGCAGGTACCGGAATAGATTCTTTGTTAACTTTAGGTTTAGAAGGTGCAGATGGTAAATATGGTTTTTTAGACATTGCAGATTCTTTTAGCGGAACAGATGCTGGAAATTTAGCAAACTATTATGCTGGTGTTTCTTACTTACAAATGAAGAAATACGACAAAGCAATTGAGTATTTAAGTAAATTTAATTCTGATGATGAATTATTAGGACCTGTTTCTATAGGTGCTATTGGTGATGCTTTTGCAGATATTAATCAACCAGAAGATGCTTTAGAATATTATGAAAAAGCAGCGAATAAAAAAAGTAATGAATTTACTGCTCCATTATACTTATTTAAAGCAGGACAAACTGCTATGGAATTAAAGAATTTTGGTAAAGCAGAAACATTATTTACAAAAATTAAAGAAAACTATTCTAAATCTGACCAAGGTAGAGATATAGAAAAATATATAGCAGCTGCAAAATACGCTAACTAAAATAGTCTGCAGTTCTCAGTCCACCAGTAAGCAGTTGCAGTAGGCAGTAACTTACTAGATACTGAAACTTAAAACTTAAAACTTAATAAAAATGGCTACTACCAATTTATCAGTTTACGATAAAACAACAATCCCAAATGCGAAATCTTTTCGATTTGGGATTGTTGTTTCTGAATGGAATCCAGAAATTACAGAGAATTTACAAAAAGGCGCAATTGACACTTTATTAGATTGTGGAGCAACTAAAGAAAACATTATTTCTTGGAATGTTCCTGGAAGTTTTGAATTGGTTTATGGCTGCAAAAAAATGATTGCAACACAACAAGTAGATGCTATTATTGCCATTGGTAATGTAATACAAGGAGAAACAAAACATTTCGATTTTGTTTGTGAAGGTGTTACCCAAGGTATTGTAGATTTAAATGTAAAGTATGATGTTCCTGTAATTTTCTGTGTTTTAACAGATAACACAAAACAACAATCTTTAGATAGATCTGGCGGTAAATTAGGTAATAAAGGAACCGAATGTGCTGTAGCAGCAATAAAAATGGCTGCACTTAAAAACATTGATACTTCTACAGAAAGTATTGGATATTAATTAAATTAACACCTACCCTGCAATGTTTTAGAAACCTTGCAGGATAGGTATTCTTAAATTCTTAAATAATTTCTAAGTTTTTATAGTTAAAGGATTATAGCTTTATGTTATTTCTCCCTTTGGTAGAAATAACAAAACTGTATGTGAAATTAATTGACCCCTCGTGTCTTCTGACAGTTTTAAGAACTCTTTTAACATCTTTTTTTGAAGAATTACTTTTAATTCTGTAAATTTGAAATACTTATATAAGTTGGTATAATCCTTGATTTATTCAAGAAATTATAAACCAATAATACTAAAACTATGGGATTTTTAAAACGTACTAATAAAAAATTTGATTACCAACCTCGCTTCTACAAGGGAGAAGGAAGTCCTTTTAAAATTGAACATAAATTAGATCAATTTAGATCTACTACTGGTAAAAATAAAGGGATTAAAGGTAAATTTGGTGACGCTATTGACGATCTAAAAAACTCAGATAAAAGCGTAAACAAAACACTTTTTATTATCATCGCAATTTTGGTACTTATCTTTTTGTACATCATAGATTTCGATTTATCTATTTTCAATAAAAATTAATGTCGGATATTATTCAACTATTACCAGATCATGTTGCAAACCAAATTGCTGCAGGAGAAGTCGTTCAACGTCCTGCTTCTGTAGTAAAAGAGTTATTAGAAAATGCAATCGATGCAGGTGCAACCAACATAAAACTATTATTAAAAGATGCTGGAAAAACGTTAATTCAAGTAATTGATAACGGAAAAGGAATGAGCGCTACAGATGCTAGAATGAGTTTTGAGCGTCATGCAACTTCTAAAATTCAAAAAGCAGAAGATTTATTTAACCTTAGCACAAAAGGTTTTAGAGGAGAAGCTTTGGCTTCTATTGCAGCAATTGCTCATGTAGAGTTAAAAACAAAACAAGACAACGAAGAACTGGGTACTTGTATAAAAATTGAAGGAAGTAAAATTGTATCACAAGATTTTATTTCTACCAGTAAAGGAACAAGTATTGCTGTAAAAAACTTGTTTTACAATATTCCTGCTAGAAGAAATTTTTTAAAATCGGATACTGTAGAAACGCGTCATATTATAGATGAATTTCAAAGAGTAGCATTAGCACATCCAACTATTGCTTTTTTAATGCATCATAACAATAATGAAGTGTATCATTTAAAAAGCAGTAATTTAAGAAAACGAATTGTGAGTGTTTTCGGTACTAAAATGAATGAAAAATTAGTTCCCATAAACGAACAAACAGATATTGTTGGTATAGAAGGTTTTGTTGCAAAACCAGAATTTTCTAAAAGAAAAAGAGGAGAACAATTCTTTTTTGTAAATGATCGTTTTATAAAAAGTTCTTATTTAAATCATGCAGTTGTAAATGCCTTTGATGGTCTATTAGAACAGGGATCGCATCCCTCCTACTTTTTGTATTTAACCGTACCTGCAAACACTATTGACATCAATATACATCCCACAAAAACGGAGATAAAGTTTGATAATGAAAAAGCATTGTACGCCATGTTAAGAGCCACTGTAAAGCACAGTTTAGGGCAGTATAATGTAGCGCCTCTTTTAGATTTTAATAGAGATGCTAATTTAGACACTCCTTATGAGTTTAATACAAAAACAAAACCGACTTCTACTCCTAGAATATCTGTAGATCCAGATTTTAATCCATTTAAAGAAGAAGCCAGTAAAGAAATTCATACGCCGTTTAAAAGAGAAACACAAACCCAAAGTTGGGAATCTTTATATACTTCAGTTGCTATTACAGACGAAGAAAAACAGTCTGAATTATTTGACAATCAGCAAGAAATAAAAACACAAAAAACGTTTCAAATTCAACGTAAATATTTATTGAGTTCTATAAAGTCTGGTGTTGTTTTAATAAATCAATCTTTAGCACATCAGCGTATTTTATACGAAGATTTCTTAGAAAGTATTACCGTAAAAGAAGCCAATAGTCAGCAATTATTATTTCCGGTTAAAATCTCTTATACATCTGCAGAAATAGAAATGATTTACACCATAAAAACCGAATTAGAAAATGCAGGTTTTTCTTTTGATGAATTTACAAAAGATAGTGTTACTATAAAAGGAATTCCGGTTTCCGTTACAGAAAGTAAAATAACTATTATATTAGAAGAATTATTAAGTGATATAGATTTAGAAGTGCCAGACGCAAGTTTTAGTCATTTTGACGTAATGGCTAAATCATTTGCAAAAACATTGTCTATAAAAACAGGAACTCAACTTTCTGAGAGAGAACAAGAAGGCTTGGTAAATGATTTATTTTCTTGCAAAGAACCTACTGTTTCTCCTTTTGGAAAACCCACTTTTAAAACACTAACATTAAACGAAATAGATAATCTATTTAACAGTTAAAAATGAATAATAAACTTACAGATGCTATAAAACATTTAATTATTATAAATGTAATTTTATTTGTTGCTCCACAACTTTTAAAAATAGATTTAACAAATGTTTTGGCTTTACATTTTCCTAAAAATGAACATTTCGGAATTTGGCAATATGTAACTCACATGTTTATGCATGGTAGTTTTGGCCATATATTATTTAATATGTATGGTTTATGGGCTTTTGGAACACCTTTAGAACAAATGTGGGGAAAAAAGAAGTTTATATTCTTCTATTTTTCTGCCGGAATTGGAGCAGGAGTTATTTATACTTTAGTTAATTATTATCAATTTAATGGAATATACGATCAACTTATAGCATTAGGATTAAATGCTTCAGATATTCAAAACATATTAAATAGTGGTAGTTATAATGATTCTCTTATTACCCTTTCTAGCGAAACTATGAATAAATTTTACAGCTTATATCATACTCCTGCAATTGGAGCTTCTGGAGCAGTGTATGGGGTTTTAGTTGCCTTTGGAATGTATTTTAAAGACGCAAAATTGGCTTTAATATTTTTCCCTGTTCCTATTGCTGCAAAGTACTTTATTCCTGTTATTATTTTAGGTGATTTGTTTTTTGGAATGACAAAGTATTCTATTGGAAATATAGCACACTTTGCTCATGTTGGTGGTGCTTTAATAGGCTTTATTATTGCCTGGTATTGGAAAAAAAATCAATTTAAATCAAGTTAATGAGTTTTATAGATGAAATAAAAAACCGCTATAAAAGTGGAAATATCGTAGAAAAATTAATCTACGTAAATATTGCTGTTTTTGTTTTTACCTTATTAGTTTCTGTTTTTCAAGATTTGTATAAAGGAGAAGTAAATTGGGTAGTAGAATGGTTTTCTTTAGATGATAACTTATCTTCTATCCTTACAAAACCATGGACTATTATTACTTATGGATTTTTGCATGCAGACTTTTTACATATTCTTTTAAATCTAATCACCTTATTTTTTGTGGGCAATCTATTTATAGAATATTTTACACAAAAACAATTATTAACTTTTTACTTATTAGGAACTCTTTTTGGTGGAATTTTATTCATTTTAAGCCAAAATTATTTTCCCTTATTTCAAGGACAATCTTCTATGTTAGTAGGAGCTTCCGCAGGAATTTCAGCCATTTTTATAGGCATAACCACCTACATGCCTAATTATCAATTAAAAATACGCTTTATTGGTTTTGTAAAACTTTGGCACCTTGCTGTCATTTGGGTTGGTTTAGATATTTTAGCCTTATCCGGAGGTAATGCAGGAGGACATTTTGCTCATTTAGGCGGCGCATTATTCGGTTTTTTTTACGTTAAGAAAGCGGCAAATAAAGAAATAAAAATTTGGGAGTATTTTTCTTCCTTTTTTTCATCAAAACAGAAACCTTTAAAAACGGTATACAAAGCTCCTAAAAAGACTGCTAATTCAAGTAATAATAACAATTTAAATCAGCAGCAAATAGATAGTATTTTAGATAAAATTAGTAAATCTGGTTATGATACTTTAACCAAAGCCGAGAAAGAATTTTTGTTTAAACAAGGAAGAAAATAACATGAAGAAATTATCGCTTTTTGACAAGGTTATATACACTATAAATGGGCTATTGGCTTCAATTTTATTGCTGTCTTATTTTCTACGTTATATCTCTCCAAAAACGTTACCTGTTTTTGTTGTTTTAAGTACTTTTATCCCTTTACTAATTATAATTAATATAATTTTTGTCTTTTATTGGTTAATAAAACTAAAAAAACAACTTTTATTATCTTCTTTAGTTTTAATAATAGGATTCTTTTTCTCTACTCCTCTTTTTAAAATTTCTAGTAAAACCTCAGCTTTAAATAATGATTTAAAGGTAATGTCTTATAATGTTAAATCTTTTGATCTTTTTATAAAAAAAGATTCTAAAGGTAAAGAGCTAAATGGTTTTGAATTTATTAAAGTTAAAGATCCCGACATTTTAGTAGTTCAAGAATTTTACAAATCTAAAAAAGTAAATATTTCATTTCCCTATAAATATATTAGGCTATGGCCAAAAAACCATAAATATGGAATGGCCATTTATTCTAAATATAAAATAATAAATTCTGGTTCTTTCGATTTAAAAAACACGGTTAATAATATAATTTTTGCGGATATTGTAAAGGATAAAGACACTATAAGAATCTATGGTACACATTTAGAATCTCTTGGAATAAGACCGCATGAAGAAAATTTTGGTCAAAAAAATTCAGAAAAACTATTAAGAAGAGTTACAAATTCCTTTAAAAAACAAGCAGAACAGACAGAACTCTTTTTAGCCCATGAAAAAGAATGGAAAGGCAAAAAAATTGTTTGTGGAGATTTTAATAACACAGCATATTCTTGGGTTTACAACCAAATTTCTAGAAACAAAAAAGATGCTTTTATAAATGCAGGTAAAGGATTTGGAAAAAGTTTTGATTACCCTTTTCCCATGAGGATAGATTTTATTTTAACAGATAATACAGCAACAATAAATCAATTTAAAACATATACAGAAAAATACTCCGATCACTATCCTATAATGGCAAGAATTAATTGGTAAATTTATTTATCTTAAAAAATACTTTAATTTACTTTTCAACCCCATATTTACGTTCAATTATAAATACAATTCATATTTCGTTTCAGGAAGCTTTAGATCATCACTAATAAATTTCTTTACTACCGTAAAGCCATTTTTTTCTAATATTTTTGCCGAAGCTTTATTCTTATCCACAACATAGCCTACAATTTTTTTCATTCCAATTTTCTTACAATAAGAAATTAACCCAACACAAACTTCTGTTCCAAAACCATAACCCCATAACTTTTCTAAAAATCGGTATCCAATTTCATCATCTAAATTGTCTTTTACCAGGGCAACTGTTCCTATAAATTGATTGTCTATTTTTCTAATGATTGCGTAAATCCAAAAATCATTTTTTTGCTGATTATATCTTAAAATTAAAGAATTTAATTCTCTTTTATTTTCAATAAATGTTTTTGGTGTACCTGTAGCATATTTTAGAACATTACCATTACTCTCAAGTTCATGAAATGCATCTAAATCTTCCAAAATTAGTCTTCTAATAATTAACCTTTCCGTTTCAAAAATCATCAATAATGTCGTACTTTTGCTCTTACTAAACTGTTTAATACAGTATTTGTAAATATACAATTAGAACTTTAAGAAATATATCCTTTTTTTTAAAGTTTTGTTTTTTAGTTAAACAAACTTATTAGAATGAATGCAGAAAAAAAAGTTGCCTTTTACACTTTAGGATGCAAATTAAATTTTTCGGAAACATCTACAATTGCTCGTAATTTTGTGAGTGAAGGTTTTGAACGTGTAGATTTTGAAGAAAAAGCAGATGTATATGTTATAAACACCTGTTCCGTTACAGATAATGCCGATAAACGCTTTAAAACCATTGTAAAAAATGCTTTAAAGAAAAATGATGATGCCTTTTTAATTGCTGTTGGTTGTTATGCGCAATTAAAACCAGAGGAACTAGCTGCAGTAGATGGTGTAGATTTAGTTTTAGGAGCAACAGAAAAATTTAATGTTACAAGTTATATAAACGACTTAACTAAAAATAATATTGGTGAAGTTCACTCTTGTGAAATTTCTGATGCAGATTTTTATGTGGGCTCTTATTCCATAGGAGATAGAACTCGAGCCTTTTTAAAAGTGCAAGATGGTTGCGATTATAAATGTACGTATTGTACAATACCTTTAGCTCGTGGAATTTCTAGAAGTGATACTTTAGAAAATGTGATTGAAAATGCCAAAGAAATATCATCTAAAGGAATTAAAGAAATCGTTTTAACTGGCGTTAATATTGGTGATTATGGTAAAGGTGAATTTGGTAATAAAAAGCACGAACATACTTTCTTAGAATTAGTAAAAGAATTAGATAAAGTTGAGGGCATTCATCGTTTACGAATTTCATCAATAGAACCTAATTTATTAAAAGATGAAACCATTGATTTTGTATCAAAATCAAATTCCTTTGTACCTCATTTTCACATACCTCTACAATCTGGTAGTGATGAATTACTAAGGAAAATGAAACGTAGGTATTTAATCAATACGTATACAAATAGAGTTTCTAAAATTAAAGAAGTAATGCCTAATGCTTGTATTGGTGTAGATGTTATTGTAGGTTTTCCTGGTGAAACGGATGAACTCTTTTTAGACACCTACAACTATTTAAATGAAATGGATATTTCATATTTACATGTTTTTACCTATTCGGAAAGGCCTAACACAGAAGCTGTTCTTTTAGACGGTGTTATACCTAAAAAAGTACGTGCAAAGCGTAGTAAAATGTTACGTGGTTTATCTGCTAAAAAAAGGCGTGCTTTTTATGAAAGTCAATTAGGAAATACATTAACTGTTTTGTTTGAAAACGAAAATAAAGAAGGTTTTATAAACGGTTTTACAGAAAATTACGTTAAAGTTAAAACACCTTGGAATCCGGAGTTAGTGAATACATTACACACTATAACACTTACCAAAATTGATGAAGATGGTCTTGTAAGATTTAATTTTGATAAAAATAAAATTACAGCGTAAAAAATATTATTTCTATAAAACATGAAAAAAATTGCTATTTACCTAGTACCTGGATTAGCTGCTGGACCAGAAATTTTTGAAAACTTAGAATTACCAAAAGACAAATATGAAATTCATTATTTAAAATGGATAACGCCTGTAGCACAAGAAGAAACGATTGCTAACTATGCCATGAGAATGTGTGAAGAAGTTAAAACAGAAAATCCTGTTTTAATTGGTGTATCTTTTGGGGGAATTATGGTGCAAGAAATGAGTAAATACTTAGACACGAAAAAAGTAATTATCGTTTCTAGTGTAAAACATCATCAAGAACTTCCAAAAAGATTTCGAGTAGTAAAATTCACAAAAGCATATAAATTTTTTCCAACAAAAGTTGTTTCTAATTTTGAAGATTACGCTCAATATTTTTTAGGAAAATCTTTAAAAAAGAGAGCAGATATTTATAAAAAATATCTTTCGGTAAGAAGTAAATTATACTTAAACTGGTCTATAGGTACTATTATTAGATGGGAACAAACAGAAAAAGACACAAACATAACTCACATTCATGGTACAGATGATCATGTGTTTCCTATTAAAAATATAGATAATTGTATAGAGATTAAAGGCGGAAGCCACATTATGATTATCACGAAAGCAAAAAAAATATCTAAAATTATTGATGCTATTTTAACTTCTTAAAACCAGCATATTTCCTTCTTTTTAAATAACTAAAAAATTTAATATTATGAATAAATCCTTCCGTTTCCTTTCGCTATTTTGCGTACTAATAGTTGCTTTCTTGTTTTATAACGCTATTAATAAAAATGAAACTGACCCTAAAACTAGTACATCTAAAACTTATAAAATAAAAGCTTTAATACTTCCTGTAAATTTAAATCTTGCCGGAGAAAGAGTTCCTGTAGAAATACCAGATGTTAAAGAAAGAATGGAAAGAGAATTATTAGTAAATACCTATTGGCAATCTAATGGGTTGTTACTTATAAAAAGAGCTAATAAATACTTTCCTATTTTAGAGCCTTTACTTAAAAAATATGGTTTACCAGACGATTTTAAATTTTTAGCCTTGGCAGAAAGTGCTTTTATAGATGAAACCTCTAATGTAGGTGCTGCAGGTATGTGGCATTTTATGAAGGCTACAGGAAAAGAATATGGTTTAGAAATAAATAGTAACGTAGATGAACGTTATGATATTGAAAAATCTACAAGAGTTGCTGCAGAATATTTAATAAAATCTAAAGAACGTTTTAACTCTTGGACCTTAGCTGCTGCTGCATACAACGCAGGAAACTATGGAGTTAGTAAACGACTAGAAACCCAAGAAGTAGATAATTATTATGATGCTAAACTACCTGATGAGACAGAAAGATATGTTTTAAGAATTATTGCGCTAAAAGAAGTAATTTCTAACCCTAGAAAATATGGATTTGTTTTTGAAAATGAAGACTTATATACCTTGGCAGCAACTAGAACTATAAAAGTTGACACCGCAATTTCTAATATTACTCATTTTGCTAAAAAATTCGGAATGAATTATAAAGAATTTAAAATATACAATCCTTGGCTAAGAGAGAACAAACTGAACAATAAGAGTAGAAAAGTATACGAAATTAAAATACCTGTAAATTAAGAATCCTATTATTCAATAATATTTTTAATTCTACCCACCAAACCAGATTCTAACTGAACTTTAATTCCATACGGATGGTTTTGAGATTTAGTTAGAATTTTTGCAATTACGCCTTCTGTTAACTCCCCACTTCTTTGATGTGGTTTTTGTACAATTTCTACAAATAAACCAATCTTAACATTTTTTCGTTGTCTACCGTCAATCATACATAAAGTTTTAAAGTACTAAAATAAAAAAAGCCTATCAAAATTTGATAGGCTTTTAGATAAAAATTTAACTAGTAATAAATATATATTATAATACTCTTACGTTTACTGCGTTTAATCCTTTTTTTCCATCTTGTAAGTCAAATTCAACTTCATCGTTTTCACGAATTTCGTCAATTAATCCAGACACATGTACAAAATGTTCTTTGTTTGATCCTTCTTCAGTGATAAATCCAAATCCTTTAGATTCATTGAAAAATTTTACGGTACCTTTATTCATAATAAAAAAATATAATGTTGTTAAATTAATTCCTAACAACGTTTATTGAATTGCAAATGTAATGCCAAAAAACAACAAACAGAACAAAATATTTAAAATATTTTTAAAAAACAGCACTACAAACTAATAATCAACGAATTAACTAAGTTAAATTCATCAATTATCTCTTTAAATACGTCTTTAACAGAAATTATTTCATGAATTAAACCAGCAATTTGACCAATTTCTAACTCCCCTTCCTCTAAATCTCCCTCAAACATTCCTTTTTTAGATCTTGCTCTTCCTAATAATTCTATAAGATTTTCTTTAGATGGGTTTTGTTTATACAATTCTTGTACATCATTATAAAATTTATTTTTCACCAAACGTACAGGAGCCAACTCTTTTAAAGTTAAATAAGTATCCCCATCTTTAACATCAATAATAGTATTTTTAAAATTTATGTGTGCAGAAGATTCTACTGTTGCTGCAAATCTACTTCCTATTTGCACTCCATCCGCTCCTAAAACCATAGCAGCCAACATTCCTCTACCGGTTCCTATTCCACCAGCTGCAATTACAGGTATTTTAACTTGTTCTTTTACCATAGGTATAAGTGTAAAAGTGGTCGTTTCTTCTCTCCCATTATGTCCACCTGCTTCAAAACCTTCACAAACAATAGCGTCTACACCTGCTGCCTCGGCTTTTAAAGCAAACTTTACAGAACTCACTACATGCACAACTGTAATTCCTTTTTCCTTTAAAAAATTAGTCCACGTTTTTGGATTTCCTGCAGAAGTAAAAACAATTTTCACACCTTCTTCCACTATAATATCCATAAGATTTTCAATCTCAGGATACAACATTGGCACATTTACTCCAAAAGGTTTAGAAGTCGCTTTTTTACATTTTATAATATGTTCTCTTAAAACATCTGGATACATAGAACCTGCACCAATTAAACCTAAGCCACCAGCATTAGAAACTGCAGAAGCTAATCTCCAACCAGACACCCAAACCATTCCTCCTTGAACAATTGGGTATTTTACTTTAAAAAGTTCCGTGATTTTATTTTTCATTATTTTTTAATCAACTTAATTGTTTTATGTTGATTTCCTTTTGAAATCTTTAAGATATAAACACCTTTATTTAAAAAAGAAATATCAACAGACTTAAAATTCGAATCTAATTTCTCTAGAACTTTTTTTCCTAGAACCGTGTATATCTGAATTGTATAATTATTTAAACTGTCTGTAGATACTAGAAACTCACTTTCGGCAGGGTTTGGAAATATTTTAAAGTTGATAATCTCATTGTTTAACACGGATAAACTAGCAATATAACTATTCAAAACCACCTCAAAATTCGGAATTCCATATCCATATTGGTCCGTAGGATTATTAAATTTATCCGCAGATTCATAAATAGCTTGTTTTAAATAAGTATTAAAATTATCTGTAGCTGTTTTTGATGATGATTTCAACAAATTACCTTCATGCTGATTTAGGCACGCAATTAAACCTGCCATAATAGGCGATGAAAAAGAGGTTCCGCTAGATGCTGTACTTATTTCTCCTGTATCATAATTTATAACGGCAGGATTTTGACCTTTCGCCAAAATTTCTGGTTTTATTCTTCCATCGGAAGTTGGTCCAAAAGAACTAAAACTAGCAATATTACCAGAAAAATCTACCGCTCCAACACTTATTACAGAAGCTGCGTCTGCAGGTGCTCCCATATATTTCCATGTTTTATCTCCATCATTACCTACCGCATTTACTAGAAGCATGCCACGAGAAGCACCTATTTCTGCTCCTCTAGAAATAAAGGTTGTTTTACCATCCATGTCTGCGTAAGAATAATTGTAATTAGGATTATCAAAAGTGGTATATCCTAGAGAAGTATTAATAACATCTACCCCAATACTATCTGCCCTTTCAGCTGCTTCTACCCATAAAGTTTCCTCCAAAGGAACTTCTACTGCTCCGTTTTCTGTTCTAAACAAATAAAACGAAGCATCTGGGGCAGCACCCACAAATTCGTTTTCTATATAACCACCAATGGTAGACAAAACATTTGTTCCGTGGCTATCGCCCGTATAAAAATCAGTACTTCTTTCAACAAAATCATAACCGCCTAATATTTGACCATTATCTCTAATTCTACTAAAAGCATCTAAGGTATTTACATTAGGAAAACCGGCATCTATAATAGCTATTATTTGCCCCTCACCTGTTAAACCTTGCTGATGTAAATAATCTCCATTTAACATTTTAATTTGATTATCGGTAGCACCATAATCAAAATCAATAAAGGTTTCATTCAGCTTATTATAATGATTAGGTGTTATTTTTTTTCCTTTTGATTTTCCGTTTAAATTTAAAGATTTATTAGCAAACTCAATATGATCTATAAAATTATATGTGGATCGTAAATTATTAATAGCACTTATTTCTCCTTGAATGTGAATCGCATTTAGCCATTTAGATTTCCCTAAAACAGCAATGTTTACATCATTTTTAAGTTGGCTGTAGTACGCTTCTTCAACAGGAACATCTTTAGAATCTAAAGAAATATTTAGTTTAGATCTTCTATCTAATGCTCTTTGAGAAAGCATTGTTAAGGGGGTTTCTAAAAAAGAAGTTTCACTTGGTTTATCTTTTAAAAAAAGCCAAGCATCTTCTTGTGCTGTAATTTGAATAAAAGTACTTAAAAATAAAAAAAGTAGTAATTTCTTCATATTCCGAAATTACTACTTTTTAACGATTTTAAAATAATTTATATCAATGCTTTTTTGTATTATTTAATATAATCGGGACTTTTAGCGGGAATTTAACTTTTCTATTTGCTATAATAGCAGGTTCCATATCTTCAACATTACTGAAATAATCAATTATTTTTTCTTCAAAAACAACATCTAACTTTGGAGTAATCTGAATATTTTTAATTTTTCCAGATTCATTTATAAAACATTTTACTAAAAAATTAGTGCTAAAACCTTCTTTCTTTAAATCGGATAATAGTTCTTGTCTTAATTTTGATTTAAAAGCTTCGTCTCCTCGTTTATAGGTTGGTTTTCTAAATAAAATCAACTTTTCATTTAAAACATTTCCTTTTTCATCCCATAAATTGTACTTTAATACTTTGCCTTTTTTAAAAACAATTCTAGCTCTATTATTTTCTTGATTATCTAAATAATTCCAAACACCTTCTTTTTTTCCATTAAGAAAATATCCATTTGTAATATTTTGTCCGTTATCATTAAAATACGTATAAACACCTTCCTTTTTTCCTTTGGAATTGTATTCTTGAATAGATTTTAAATTTCCTTTTTCATCAAACGTCTTAAAAACACCTATTCTTGTTTTAAGATTTTTCTCTTTAAAAGAACCTTGAAGTTTCATTTTTCCACTTCCAAAGTAAACTGTGCCTAACCAAGAAGAATCTTTTTCAACAATTGTTTGAATGTATGTTGCTTGTTCTTTCTTTATTTTCTTATAGTTTCTGTCTAAATAATTTACAACAGAATCTTTTTGAGAAAAAGTTGATACAGAAACCAGGAAACAAAACAATAATAAAAACTTCTTTTTCATATTTTTTTAAACTTTAAGAGATGACTCCAGAACCTAATAATTCGTCTTCTTTATACCAAGCTACAAATTGCCCTTCTTGTATGGCAGATTGTTGGTTTTCGAACGCAACATACAAACCTGTTTCTACTTTATATAAAGTAGCATTTTCTAAAGGTTGTCTGTATCTAATTCTAGCAGCTACTTGCATATTTTCACCAGGTTTTAGTGTTAAATCTTTACGAATCCAATGTATTTCTTTATTAGAAACAAATAACACATTTCTATATAATCCTGGATGATTTTTACCTTCTCCTGTATAAATTACATTTTCTACAACATCCGTTTCAATTACATATAAACCTTCTTTTGTGCCACCAACATTTAAGCCTTTACGTTGTCCTTTCGTAAAATAATGTGCTCCTTGATGTTTACCAACCACTTTACCATCTTCTTTATTGTAAGTGAATTTAGTAGCATAATATTTTAACTCCTCTTCTTTATTTTCAAAAGAAGGAGCTTGTTTTGTGTACTGCTCAAAATCCGCTGGAATGGTAACAATTACACCTTCTTTAGGTTGCAATTTTTGTTGTAAAAACTCTGGTAAACGAACTTTACCAATAAAGCATAAACCCTGAGAATCTTTCTTCTCTGCGGTAATTAAATCTGCTTCTTTGGCAATTTTTCTTACTTCTGGTTTTGTTAATTCACCAATCGGGAATAATGCTTTTGTTAATTGTTCTTGAGATAATTGACATAAAAAATAAGACTGATCTTTATTATTATCCTTACCTGCTAATAATTTATAAACTGGTTTCCCATCGATAATCTCTTCTCCTTTTCTACAATAATGACCGGTAGCCACATAATCTGCACCCAATTTTAAAGCAATGTCCATAAAAGCATCAAACTTTATTTCTCGGTTACAAAGTACATCCGGATTTGGCGTTCTACCTTTAGAATATTCATCGAACATATAATCTACAATACGTTCTTTGTATAGGTTACTTAAATCTACCACTTGAAAAGGGATTCCTAGCTTTTCTGCAACAATCATTGCATCATTAGAATCTTCTAACCAAGGACATTCATTAGAAATAGTGACAGAATCATCATGCCAATTTTTCATAAAAAGTCCTATAACATCAAAACCTTGTTCTTTTAATAAATGTGCAGTAACACTAGAATCTACACCACCAGAAAGACCAACAACTACTCGTTTCATTTTTAATTTTTGAGGTTGCAAAGATACAAATTAGAAATGGTTTTTATAGATTGAAAGAATTGATGTAGCTATTGTTTTGTTTTATATAGAATAACGAAAAAACGCCTAAAATCAATCTTCCTTTTTACGAGTAAAAGTATTTTTCTTTCTTAGTTCTTTTTCTGTTGCCACTTCCCCATCCATATAATATTCCCAATTGCCAACTCTTAATCCGTTTTTATAATTTCCAGTTTCTTTTAATTTTCCGTCGAGTTCAAAGTATTTCGCCAATCCGTTTAACACTCCTTCTTTATAAGTAATCTCCTGAATAAGAACCCGTTTATCAGAATATTTACTAGCAACACCATCTAACAAACCATTTTTATAAGTGGCAAACTCTGTAACCTGGCCATCTTGATAATAAATTATTTGAGCTCCATCTAATTTACCGTTTTTATAATTTTCTTCCGACATAATTTTGCCATCAGGATAAAAATATTTCCAATTTCCAACACGTTTTCTACCATTTATAACTCCCTCTGTTTCAATTTTACCATTTAATGTAAAAAATTGAACATATAAAGAATCAGAGTCTGTAAAAAACGTCTTTATAATAACAGGATGTTTAGAGCTAGTAATATCATAAAACTTAAAAACGCCAACTTCTTTTCCGTTTTTAAATTCGCCTACATACCGTATTCTCTTATTGGAATAATATTTTTTCCAGACACCTGTTCTTTTTTTATTCTGATCAAATTGATTAATTCTCTGAGCATTGCTTGTTTCATTAGTGAAAAAACAGGCAAAAAAGAGTAAAATAAAAAATAGTCTCTTTACATTTAACATTTAGTATTAATTTTGAAAACAAATATACATTAATAGTGCCAAAAACAAATCTTCATTTCTTAACGGAACACCTCCATAATATGGAAAACCCTAAAAAGGAAAACCGACAAAGAGTTGCGGATATTGTATTGGAAAATCAAAATTTATTTAAAGAATTGATTTCTATTACTTTTGATATTGAAAATAAAGTTTCTATAAAAGCAGCTTGGGTTTTAGAATGGATATGTACGCATCATCATTTAGAATGGATTTTACCACATTTAGATGCATTTACTTCAAAAATAGCATCTCTAAAATTTGATAGTGCTATTAGACCTTGTGCCAAAATTTGCGAACATTTAGCGACTGCTTATTATGCCAAAAATGAAAATGAAATCAAAAAAAAACTTACCCATCTGCAAATAGAGGCCATAATAGAAACAGGTTTCGATTGGCTCATTACACCACAAAAAATTGCGGTAAGAGCTTATACTATGAATACGTTGTACTTCTTTGGCTTAGAAAAAAAATGGATTCACCCAGAATTAAAATATTTAATTGAAACTAAAATTATTCACGAAAGTAAAGGCTGTAAAGCACGTGGAAAATTTATTTTAAGTTTGATCGCTAAACGAACTTAAAATAATTAGAAAACCAGATTCTTTTTATCTAAAATTCATTTAGTAAAAAAAATTAACAGCGCTTACATAATATCTAAAGTTTAAAATTATTCACCTTATTTAAAAATTTAAGAAACAACCTTTGCCATAATTAATAATTAAAAAAATCGTGAATTTCTGACCATTAAAAATGTGTTAATTCATAAAATTCGTATCCAAAAAACATCATAAATCTGCTAAATTCACTATTTTTGCAATTAACAACATAACTAAAAAATGAACTTAACTAAATTAAATGCCATCTCTCCTATTGATGGACGTTATAGAGATAAAATATCAAAATTAGCAGACTATTTTTCTGAAGAAGCTTTAATAAAATACAGAGTTCGTGTAGAAATTGAATATTTTATTGCTTTGTGCGAAATTCCTTTACCACAATTAGCAGACTTTAATACCGATTTATTTGATGATTTACGTGAAATTTATATCGATTTTACTACAGAAGATGCTCAGAAAATAAAAGATATAGAAAGCATTACCAATCATGATGTAAAAGCTGTTGAGTATTTTATCAAAGAAAAATTTGATGCATTAGGTTTACAAGCACATAAAGAATTTATCCATTTTGGTTTAACTTCTCAAGACATAAACAATACTGCCATTCCGCTTTCTATAAAAGAAGCAATGAATGATGTTTATGTTCCTCAATATATTGAGCTTTTAGAAAGATTACAAGAACTAGTTATTGAGTGGAAAGACATTTCTATGTTGGCAAGAACGCATGGTCAGCCAGCATCTCCTACAAGGTTAGGTAAAGAAATAGATGTTTATGTAGTTCGTTTAAAAGAGCAATTTAACTTATTAAATGACATACCAAGTGCAGCTAAATTTGGTGGTGCAACAGGTAATTATAACGCTCATAAAGTGGCTTATCCAACCATAGATTGGAAGGAATTTGGAAGTACTTTTGTACAAGAAAAATTAGGATTACATCACTCTTTTCCTACAACTCAAATAGAACATTACGATCATTTAGCTGCTTTGTTTGATACGCTAAAACGTATAAATACTATTGTTTTAGATTTAGATAGAGATTTCTGGACATACGTTTCTATGGAGTACTTTAAACAAAAAATTAAGGCCGGTGAAGTTGGTTCTTCTGCAATGCCACATAAAGTAAATCCTATAGATTTTGAAAATTCTGAAGGAAATTTAGGATTGGCAAATGCCATTTTCGAACACCTTTCTGCAAAATTACCAGTTTCTCGTTTGCAACGTGATTTAACAGACAGTACAGTTTTACGTAATGTTGGTGTGCCTTTTGGGCATACAATTATCGCTTTTACATCTACCTTAAAAGGATTGAACAAATTGTTACTAAACAAGCAAAAATTTGAGGATGATTTAGAAAATAATTGGGCAGTTGTTGCTGAAGCAATTCAAACTATTTTAAGAAGAGAAGCATATCCTAACCCTTATGAAGCCTTAAAAGGGTTGACAAGAACAAATGCTAAAATCAACCAAAAATCTATTGCAGATTTTATTGACACTTTAGAAGTTTCTTCAGAGATTAAAGAAGAATTAAAAGCAATTACACCTGCAAACTATACAGGAATATAAATTTTTAAGAAGTAAATATTATGAGAGTAAAGAATGTAAAAGTTTCTGTTTTTAATATAAATAAAAGAAGATTTATGTTCTTTTCTCTCTTATCTCTTTTCTTTTTTCTGGCTTCTTGTCAATCAGAAATTAAAGACAATGGAGATCGTTTTAAAAAAGGAGTTTTTGAAATTCCTGCAGGAAAAGGATATAGTAAAACCACCGTAATAAGAAAAGATAGCCTTCAAATTGAAGAATACGAAAAGATTATAAGTATTTCTAATGACAGTATTACAACTGAAAAAAGAATGAAACATATTGATACCTTATATATCAAATGGAAAAATAATTTCTTTTATTCTTTAAAAATGAAATCTCCAAAAAAAGAACTTGACAAAGATCCTATTTATGTTCAAATAACAAAAGTTACTGACAGCTCTTATAATTTTACTGCAAAAATTGGTTTTAGTAAATTTAAACAAAACGGTACTGTTTATAAAGTAAAGTAAAATGGAAATTTTCTTACATTTAGATACTTGGGTTGCCTTATTAACCTTAACTTTTTTAGAAATAGTTTTAGGAATAGACAATATTATTTTTATTTCAATTTCTGCTAATAAACTACCTAAACACCAAGTAAAAAAAGGAACACTTCTAGGATTGTCTTTAGCAATGATTACTAGAATTTTATTACTTATTAGTATCTCTTATCTAATTGCTTTTAAAGAACCTTTTTTAGAAATTAATATTGGTTGGTTTAAAACAGCTTTAACAGGCCAAAGTATCATCTTATTTTTAGGTGGCCTTTTTTTACTTTACAAGAGTACCAAAGAAATTAGAGAAAAAGTAGAACACACAAATGAAGATGAAATTTTAAAAACGCCAAAAGTAATATCTCTTACAAATGTTATAATTCAAATTATACTAATAGACATCGTTTTTTCTTTTGACAGTATTTTAACTGCCGTTGGTATGACTAACGGAATTGATGGCGCATTATTAATTATGATTATTGCCGTAATTGTTTCTATTATAATTATGATGATTTTTTCGAGCCCTATTAGTAATTTTGTAAACAGAAACCCGACGATACAAATGTTGGCATTGTCCTTTTTAATTTTAATAGGTTTTATGTTGATTACAGAAAGTGCTCATTTATCTAATACAGTAATTTTTAACCAATCTGTTGGTGCGGTTCCAAAAGGTTATTTGTACTTTGCGATCGCATTTTCTTTAGGGGTAGAAATGCTAAATTTAAAAATTAGAAAAAAATAAAACTTTTGTATAAAAAATTATTTAGCTTTTTTTTTCTCTTATTATTGATGTTACCAACATCTATAGAAATAATTCACGATTTACAAAATCATGAACACTCTGTATGTACTTCTGTTAGTGAACATCACATACATAATCAACATTTAAATTGTGCTAAATTCCATAAGCATTTAACCATATTTTCAATGGATTTTACATCTAATTTCGATGTAATTCCTGCGCATTATTACACTTCAATTTTCATAGATAAACCTCAAAGAATTAAAGAAGTTTGTCAGTCTATAAAAACATCTAGAGGCCCACCCTATTTTACTGTTTAAATTACAATTGTCATTTTGATACGCGAGAAAAAAATTCTCAAACGAAAATGATCTAGTGAAGTTTTGTCATTTCTACTACTACTAAAATTAAAATATTTTTTAATTGAAAGTATCTAGCGAAGCTATGAAGAAATTACTTAAAGTTACATGATTTTGGTTTTCTAAATTATGAAATTTATCCTATCGTCGAAATGACTACCGGAAGGTTTTTCTTAACTTTTAAACTCAATAGATCATTTAAAACAGAATCACCACCAAATATAAAAATGGTAGGATGAATGACGAAGTAACCTCACTATAAAACAAACAGATTGCTTCATACTATTTAAAATGACGCATAGATTTTAATAATCAGTAAAAAAACATCAATGAAAACATTAATAACATTGCTACTTTTAGTGGCGGGATTTTCTGTGAATGCACAAAATAGCATTTCAGGAAAAATTACGGATATAGATAATAACTCTTTAGCCGACGTACAAATTAACACTCCAGAATTGCATAAAGGAACTACTTCTAAAGAAGACGGAACCTATGTACTTAAAAATATCCCTAATGGGAAAATTAAAATTAATTTTAGTTATTTAGGTTTTAAAACAGTCTCTAAAATCATTGATTTTAATACCAGAAACGTATCATTAGATATTCAATTAAAAGAAACTGCTTTTAAAATGGATGAAGTAATCATTTCTGCACCTTTTAATAAATTACAGTCAGAAAATGTAATGAAAATAGAAAGGTTATCCGCAAAATCAATTCAAAAAACAGGAGCGACAACACTCGCCGAAGGAATTACAAATATTGCTGGAGTATCACAAATTTCTACAGGTGCTTCTATAGGGAAACCCGTAATTAGAGGTTTAAGCGGAAATAGAGTTTTAGTATATACACAAGGCATTCGATTAGAAAACCAGCAATTTGGTGGCGAACATGGTTTAGGGATTAATGACGCAGGAATAAGTAGTGTTGAAGTTATAAAAGGCCCTGCCTCTCTACTTTATGGTTCTGATGCTTTGGGTGGTGTTTTATATTTAAATCCAGAAAAATTTGCATCAGAAAACGATAAAGAAATAAATTTTAGTCATCGTTTTTTTGGTAATACTTTAGGTACTAATACTTCTATTGGCGCAAAATTATCTTCGGAAAGTTGGAAATTTTTAGCAAGAGCAACGTATGCAAATCATTCAGATTATAAAATCCCAACAGATGAGAGAATAACCAATACTCGTTTTAATGAAAAGGATTTTAAAACAGGAATTGGGTATTCTAAAAATAATTTTACCTCAGAAATTCGTTATAATTTTAACAGATCTCAATTAGGATTACCAGAAGACGGAATTGGCGAACAGTCTACAAGTAAAACTCTTTTAGATCCTTATCAAATTGTAGATAATCATATTTTAAGTTCTCACAGTCATTTCTTTTTAGGTGATTCTAAATTAGATTTAGATTTAGGATATACTTTTAATGACAGACAAGAGTTTGAGGAAGGTGATGAAGCTGCTTTAAGAATGAAATTAAAAACATTTAGTTATAATGGAAAATATCATTTTCCTAAAATTGGATGTGTAGAAATTCTTTCTGGAGTGCAAGGTTTACATCAAACAAACACCAATTTTGGTGAAGAAATCTTAATTCCTGATGCTACTATAAATGATTTTGGAATTTTTACCACTGCAAATTATTCTTGGAATAAAAATAGTTTACAAGCCGGAATTAGATATGATAATAGAAATATAAACACTGAAAGACATGAACTTTCTGAAGATGGAGATGTTCGTATTTTTGAAGCTATTGATAAATCTTTCAATAGTTTTACTACTTCTTTAGGCTATAAAGCTTCATTAACTGATAAAATTACAACTAGAATAAACATAGCTTCTGGTTTTAGAGCACCTAATTTAGCAGAATTAACTTCTAATGGCGTGCATGAAGGTACCAACCGATTCGAGAAAGGAAATAATGACCTTACCAATGAACAGAATTTTCAATTTGATCTTTCTTTAGAATATAAAACAGAACATATTGAACTATTTGCAAACGGTTTTTACAATAAAATAAACGACTATATTTACATCTCTCCTACTGGTACTATTGAAGATGGAAATCCTGTTTATAATTATCTGCAAGAAGACGCTAAATTATATGGTGGTGAATTTGGTTTTCACTTACACCCACATCCTTTAGACTGGTTGCATTTAGAAAGTACTTTTGAAACCGTAATTGGCGAACAAGATAATGGAAATTATTTACCTTTAATCCCTGCTAATTCTTGGAAAAACACCTTAAGAACTGAGTTTAACATTCAGAATTGGTTACAACAAGGGTATGCTTCTTTAACTTTAAAAAGTACTTTTTCACAAAATAAAGTTAGTGAGTTTGAAACCTATTCTCCTAGTTACAATTTATTAAACTTTGGTTTTGGCGGAGATATTAAGATAAATAATATCAAATTCTCTACTAGTGTATCTGCAAATAATATTTTGAATAAAAAATATATTGATCATTTATCAAGATTAAAAGCAGATGGAATTTTAAACCAAGGACGAAATATTGTTTTAGGGATTAATTTCGTATTGTAGATAACAACTTAAACCTCAAAGGTTTTAAAAATCTTTGAGGTTCTTTTTATATTATTAATGCACATACTCGGTTTTCTTAATCCTACTTAAAGAAATAAAAGCAGCCAAAAAGAATACAGCTAGTGCCAATACACTAGATTGTATCGATATCATAGAATTTAAAATTCCAAAAGTAACCATACCAATCACCAAAGCTATTTTTTCTGTAACATCAAAAAAGCTAAAATACGATGCAGTATCTTCCGTTTTTGGTAACATTTTAGAATAGGTAGACCTTGCTAAAGACTGTATAGCGCCCATTACCAAACCTATTAAAGCTCCTAAAACATAAAAATACATATCTATATTCGGCGTCTCTTTTGTGAGGTTAAAACCAATAAAACAAACAACTCCCCAAATTGCAATGGTAATTTTTAATGTTTTGATATTTCCTATTTTATTTGACAATCTAGAAAACAAGAAAGCTCCTAAAATTCCTACAAACTGAACTAGTAAAATAGTACCAATTAAGTTTAAGGTTTCTAAACCTAAAATAGTTCCAAAAATACCCGCCATTAAAATTATTGTTTGTACACCAATACTCCATAAAAAGAAAGAAATTAAAAATATTTTTAATTCTCTGTATGCAAATAATTCTTTGGCTACTTTTTTTATTTCTTTTAGTCCTTTCGAAAAATAATTGTCTTTAGGGATTTCTTTTTTTTCTTCGTTTGGCAATTTAGCATAGGTTATTTGTGCAAAACCAAGCCACCACAATCCTACTAAGACAAAAGATAACTGAGAGCCCAGTTGTTTATCATAAAAACCAAAAACTTTAGTTTCTATTAAAACCAAACACAAAAGCAATAATATTATAGAACCTAAATACCCTAACATAAACCCTTTTGCACTGGCATTGTCTTGTTGTTCTGGTAAAGCTACCTCTGGCAGATAGGCGTTGTAAAACACAATACTTCCCCAGAACCCAATACTTGCTAAAATGGTAAAAAGAATTCCCACCCAAAGCGTTTCTTTTCCTGTAAAAAAGAATAAACTCATTACAGACAGCGCGCCTAGTAAACAGAAACCTTTTAAAAATTTCTTTTTATTACCGGCATAATCTGCAATACCAGAAAGCATTGGCGAAATAAAAGCGACCACTAAAAATGAAAAAGCCATAGCATAATTATACAAGGTTGTCGGTGTCCATAAAGTACCTAAAAAGGCAATTTTACCATCTGCATTTGCAAAACCTTCTGAGGTAGTTAAACCTGCATAATAAATAGGAAAAACAGCAGTACTTATAACCAAAGAATATACTGAATTTGCCCAATCATAAAAAGCCCAAGCATTGATTAATTTTTTATCTCCTATTTTTAACATAGTATATTTTATTTATAAAAAAAGCCGTTCAAATACTAATTTGAACGGCCACAATATAGGAAATCTATTCCTTTTCTAATTTATTTAATTCTTTACTTTGGCATTGTATTGTGCCGCATATTTTTTAGCTGTCGGCAAATAATTTCTTAAATCTTGAATTCTAGACTCATTAGAAGGGTGTGTGCTTAAAATTTCTGGTTGCGAACTTCCACCAGAATTAGCACTCATTCTTACCCAAACCTCAGCAGCTTCTCTACCATCATAACCAGCCATAATCATAAAAACCAAACCTAATCTGTCTGCTTCTTGTTCATGCACTCTACTAAACTTTAACATTCCTAAACCAGAACCTACTCCAAATGCTGTATTCCATAATTGTTGCGATTCTGAACTTTTACCAGAAGTACCTAATGCCACAGCAACACCACCTAATTGTTGTAATTGCCCTTGAGACATTCTTTCTTGACCGTGTTTAGCAAAAGCATGTGCAACTTCGTGCCCCATTACAGCAGCTACTCCATTATCATTTGCACAAATTGGCATAATACCAGTATAAAAAACTACTTTACCTCCTGGCATACACCAAGCATTTACTGTATTATCTTCTACTAAATTAAACTCCCATCTATAAGAATCTGCTTCTTTACTCATACCATTTGCTCTCATAAAACGATCTACCGCAGCAGAAATATTTTTACCAACTTCTTTTATTTGGTTAGACATTACCCTATTTGTAGACAACTTATTTTCTTCTAAAAAACTACTATATTGAGCAAAACTAGAAGGTAATACCTGAGCATCACTTACAAAATTAACACGGCTTCTACCTGTAATTGGCACGGTACTGCATTCTACAAAAAGGAAAACCGTTAAAACTAAAATAATTGTTTTTTTCATCTATTTATTTTTTTTATCATCAATACTTAATAAGACACATATTACTTTAAATTGTCACTATAAAGTATCTTTTAGAATTTTATAAAATTACATATTCTAACTTTATCAAAAAAATAATACTTTAAAGAAAGTTAAATTTGTAATTTTTGCAAATAATATTCGTCGAAAATAGAAACAAGATACTTTTATGAAAAATATATTCTCCTTACTTACGCTACTTTTTTTAATTAGTTGTTCTAGCAATGCTCAGACTTCATCCAAAGAACAAAAAACCTATACCATTGAAAAAACAAATGCCGAATGGAAAAAAATATTAACTCCTAAACAATATTATGTATTACGAGAAGCAGGCACAGAAAGAGCTTTTTCTAGTTCTTTTAACACAAACAAAGCTACTGGTACTTATGTTTGTGCTGCTTGTAAAACACCTCTATATAAATCTGAGTACAAATATGATTCTGGTTCTGGTTGGCCTTCTTTTGACAGAGCTATTAAAAATAATGTTGAATTAGATGTCGATTATAAAATTGGGTACGCTAGAACAGAGTTAAAATGCAATACTTGTGGTGGTCACTTAGGACATTCTTTTGATGATGGCCCTAAAAACACCACCGGAAAGCGTCATTGTATTAATGGGATTGCTTTAAAATTTAATGCCAATAAATAATTAAAATTCAAAAAAAAAACATACTTTCGCATTGATTGTTTTAGTTTTTTTAACTGAAAATAATTATACTTTTTTAGATTTTTAGGGAATGTTATAAAAAAGGGGATTTTACTTGATTAAAAAAATATTATACATACAACTCGTTTTATTTGTTTCTGAGGTTTATTCTCAGCAAACGAAACCAACGATTTTAAAATCTACAATAACTTCTGTAGGCAGTACTTCTGTGTACTTAAGTTCTAATAATAAAAAAAGCTACGAAATTCAACAAAGTATTGGACAATCTAGCATTATTGGAACAAAAAACGCAAAAAGCACAAGTGTGCAACAAGGTTTTTTAAATAATTTTAAAGTTTATAACATTAATAATTCTGATATAGATATTATTGATGAATCATTAAACTTGGTCATTTCTCCAAATCCATTTATAGATTATATTAAAATTAATTTTTCTAGAGAAACCAAGCATACTATTCATATACTTATATATGATACCAACGGTAAAGTACTCTTTACAAAAAAATACAACCCCACGGACAATCTGCTGGTTCCCATGAAATATTATAGTCTCGGAACCTATCTCATCCGAATACAAAGCGGTACTAATAAGTTTACTAAAAAACTTCTGAAAACTGAATAAAATGTTGAAAATCCCCCTAAAACATATTATTTTATCCCTTACCTTTCTTTTATTAAGTTATGTAACTAGTGCGCAACGAGTCTATATAGAATCTGGTTTTGAAAACGCCTATTTTAAAGATTATGTTAATAATTTAGGAGAAAACACGCTAGATTTAAGTTACCCAAAATCTCAACAAGTTTTTATAGAAACCGGTGTTAAATTTGATTTAAACCTAAAAAGAGATCGACTTTGGGACCAAAATTTAAATCTATTTAGATTTAGAACAAAAATAGATGTAGGTTTTAGCTACAACAATTATAAAATTAACACAGGGTTTTACGGCGGAAAGGTAAGTATTCCTTTAACGTATAACTTAACGTATGTTGGTGTAAAAACGGGTGTTAACTTTTCTATTTTAAATCATCGCGAGTTTAAGTTATATATCCATGGACACTTATCTTACGACTTGCTTGTTTCTGGGTCTAGTGAATACAAAAATGTAGTGAATAACATTTATAAAGATCGTTCGTTAGACAGAACTTTATTAAGATACCATAGAGGATTAAATGCAGAATACTTTATTTCAGACATTACATCAATTTACATAAAGTATAACGTAGCAGATAGTTTTAAAGAAAAAAATAAAGATACTAATATAGAAGAAGAGTATTCATTACATACGAATGCTTTCTCGGTTGGATTACTTTTTAATATTGAACAATTAAGGTTTTAACTAATGACTTTTAAAAATAAATTTTTATTATTTTTATTTTTACTGTCCAGTACAATTGTACTAGGACAAACTCCTGGGTTTAATTATCAAGCATTAATTTTAAATACCGAAGAAATTCAAATTCCTGGTACAAATGTTTCAGAAAATAGTGTTCCTTTAGGTTTAGAAGATATTTCTTTACGTTTTACAATTACAAATGAAGCCGGTATAGAATACATAGAAGAACATATAATTACTACTGATGAAAACGGAATGGTTTCTGTAATTGTTGGTGAAGGAGACCCTATTAGTTTTACTTTTGAAGATATTTATTGGGACGGTAAAATAAAACACTTAAATGTAGAGCTAAATGTGTTTAGTAACAATCAAGGTTATGTGTTTTTAGACACTCAAAAAATATTATACATACCACACCCACAATACGGTACAGCAAATGTATTTATTGTAAACAGTCTTAATGAGTTAGAACCTCCTTACAAAAAGGGAGACCTTATTTGGTTAACCTCATTTGGCGATAACAACAACCCAACTTTAATGATTTGGAATGGTACAAATTGGGTACCTGTTAATGATGATTTTGACCCAACCAACGAGTTAGGTTTGGTAGTAGTGGCTAACAACGCTGCAAGAAATGCTCGTTTTCCAACCCCAGTTGCTGGAGACCAAGTTTGGAATGAGAACTGCGGTTGTATAGAAGTTTTTAATGAAGGCTATTGGGTTACCATACCTGCCGATGCAACTAACGGACTCTATAAAGATGGTAATACTATAAAATTAGGAGGTAATTTAATAGAACCTACAGCAATTACCACAAACCCTACAAATACACTAGCTATAAAAGGCCTGCAAGAAAGCACTAATAATGAAGACCAAATAGTAGTAGCAGATAAAAACACAGGTGTTTTAAAACAAAAACCAATTTCTTCTATTACACAAAAAAAACAACTCGTAGTTTATGCCGTAGACGGACAGTTAGAATTTACAACCCCATTTACCATCACTAGTGTAGACAAAATAGACGTGTATAGAAACGGAGTTCGCATAGATTTTACAAGGGTTGATGACAACACTATAAAATTAGAACCCGAAGCACAATGCTACCAAGCCGATAAAATTAGAATAGTACAATTATATTAACCTAAAACCCCCCCCTAAATTAACTATGAATAAATCAAAATAGTAAAAAATTAAAATAGTAAAATCAATTAAAATTAGTAAAAATTAAACCAATTAGTAAATTAAATTAAAATTATGAAAACAAATTATTTAAAATTAGCCGTATTAGGCTTAATAATGATGGCAGGTACTGCTATGAATGCACAATCTACTGCAGATCAAACAAAAGACACGAAAGCAATTAGAGTAATTGATAATAAAGGTACAATTAAGTATCTTCAATCAAATAACGGAATTACATCAATTACAAACACTTCAGCTGATGTTACAACTACAACTTGGCAATTAGGTGGTACGTTATCTGATAATACTTATATTAATACTGCTGATAAAGTATTTGCTTTGGACAACTTACAATTAGTTACTACTTTTAGTACTGCTTCTACAAACACAAATGCAGAGTTAAATGATTCTGATCATGATGATGACGCTGCAGCTGGCTCTACAGGATGGACAGTACTTATTCGTGATGAAGATTCTGGTGAACTTAAAAAAATTAGAGTATCAGATTTATTGCAAGTAACTTCTGGTCAACAAATTTTTGAAGCTTCAGGTATTGCTGCTACAATAGGAACTAATACTGTTACAGACAT
The DNA here is from genome assembly GCF_023555435.1 of Polaribacter sp. Z014. NCBI lineage: Bacteria > Pseudomonadati > Bacteroidota > Flavobacteriia > Flavobacteriales > Flavobacteriaceae > Polaribacter > Polaribacter sp. Z014. The sequence continues at coordinate 107,187 of NZ_JALCZP010000005.1, read as the reverse complement.
GCCTGCTGATAATTCTAAAGTATCCGCCTATAGAAACGGTGCAAAATTATTGGCTGGTGTAGATTACACACTTGCAGCTGGGGTTTTGATTTTAGTAGATAAAAGTGCTGTTACAACAAGTCAAGGATGGACATTATATCCAGCAGATGATGTGGTTGAAGTACACTGGATTAAATAATCATTCTTTCTAGTATAGATACTATTTCTCACTTAAAGAAATATCAAATATTTAAAAAGTTGGTTAGAAACTAACCAACTTTTTAAAATTTCAAATTACTATTCAAAACACACCACTTTTATTTAAAATAAAAGATTTACAACACATGTTTTCTAAAAGCACCCTAAAATTTATACTACTTATTATTTGTGCAAATTTTGCACTAAAAACCTATGCTCAAGAAATTAGGGTAATAGATAATAAAGGAACTTTAAAAACAGCTATTAACAATAGTGTAACGTCTAGGGATACTGCTCCAACAACACCACTTGAAGGAGATGTTTGGTATGATACAAATACTTCGCCTACAATAATTAAAATTTATAATGATGGTGTTTGGGTAAATTTAACACATACAGGTACAGAAGGTTCTGTATTTTTTGCTGGATCAGATGGTGTACCAACTGAGCACCCAGGGTTATTTTGGAAAGTAAATTCTTTAGGTTTTGGTAGTTTAGGAATAGGAACAAATAATCCCACAAATAAACTAGAGGTTGATGGAGCAATTGGCGCTCAAGGAATACTTAATTCAAATGGAACTGTTAATTACCCTTCTTATCGATTTAAAAATGATCCAAACACAGGTATGTTTAGACCTAACCTTGTTGATCAAATGGGGTTTGTTGCTGGTGGAGAGGAAGCTATTCATATAGTGGAAAATAGTGGAGCTACACAAGTAGATATAATTGGCACTCTTGCTTTAAACGGATTTCTACTTGACGAACATAATACCCCAGGCACTCCAGGACAAATTCTAACAGCAACCGCAACGGGTACAAAATGGGATTCAGCAAACACATTACAAGATGCGGACGGAGATACTTCAATTAAAGTAGAAAAAAATACAGATGAAGATATTATTAGATTTGGTACAGGAAATACCACCGCAAACAGACAAGTTTTAAGAATTGATAATCCCGGTGCATTTTCTGGCGGCGGAACAAACAGTGCAGTATTAGGCTTAGAAGCAAATGGTTCTAGTCAATTTGATAGTCGTTTGCGTATTACTGCTGGTAACGACGATACTTTTAACGACACCCAAGGTGCAAGTATAGATCTTCATGGTAATAGTACAACGGCAAATACAGGAAGAGTAGATTTAGTAGCAGGTTCAGCCGCTTCCGGAGCTAATTTAGCGCTTACTGTTTGGGGAAATGATGGTCTCTCCGCTCCTACTTCTTCTACTGCAAGAATAGTAATGACAGGTAAAGGGAATGTTGGTATTGGTAATACGATGCCAAATGATGAAGCTATTTTAGACCTCACAAATACTCAAAAAAGGGCATTGCTTCTGCCTACTGAAACCACACCTACTGAAATAGCAACACCAACAGATGGTATGTTACTGTACGCTTCCAATAATAAAAACGCCTATTTAAGAGCCAATAATACTTGGAAACCTATTACATTTAATTCTGTAAATAACGAACTTATTTTTGATGGTAATGACCATGCTGATACTACAAATGACAATTTTAGATATGTATCTCTTATAATAAACGGAGACTGGAAAGTGATACGATATAATAAGACTGACGTAAATGTAGAAGACATTGCTACTCAAACAAACAACACAAGCCAGACAACACAACCTATTACCTTAGCTGCATGTGTTGCTTTAACATTTTAATTAAGTAAAATATCAAAATGAAAAAAAAAATACTATCTTTTTTATTTTTTGCATTTACAATTTGTACACAAGCTACATTTATTTTAACTAGTGCTACAATAATTACCCAAACGGATACAGATACCGATTTATCTGCAATAGCAGGTATATCTGGAGTAACATTGGTACAAGTAGGTTTGGGAACTGATAGTGAATATACAATATATGATATTGGTGACAGACAACTTATAATTAATGGAAATCTAACTATTGATGCTTCAAAAGAAATGTTACTTGTAGGATCAGCAGCCCCAAGAAGTATAATATCTGTAATTGGTACACTTAATATAAACGATTTTGAAACAATTAATGGTTTCACTTCATATTTACAAAGAACAGCAATTAGAACAACTTATGATAAAAATGATTGTTGTATTAATTTCTCATTAGATGTTACTGATTCTGGTACATTTAATATGCAAGGAGGAGGTGTAGAATGCTCATCTTCAATTAAATTTTATCCAAATTCAACGGTAAATATTCAAGACGGTAGAATTGAGTTATTATCTACACCAGATCCACAATATCAAATAAGGCAATTCTGTAATTATTTAACAGCCAATAATTTTAAAATGGTAAAATATGCCATGACAATGGTTGGTACTCCACTTCAATTTGATGGCTACACTCCTACTATTGCCGATGAAGGAATTAGTTTTAGTTCTTCTTCTGCATCAGCAAAATATAAATTTAGAGATTATTCTGGAGGTGACAGAGGTAATAGATTAGATTTAGGCCTTTGGTCTGATAGAAAAGGAAAAATTATCAATTCATCCGATGGAACAAATGTAATTGTTGAAGAACATCTTATTGGTCATGGAAGTTCTAAAGGTACTTGGCAAATTTCAAAAGAGGTTGCACCAACAATATTAGATGAAGATAATATTCCTATTGAAGATGCTATAATGTTTATTAGAGATACTGACAATGGAAATAGAATAGATGGAAATGGATATATTTTTACAGATGATAGGACTTATTTTGAAGCATCAAATTCAAGTGGTTTAATATCTACTACAGATGTTCTTACAGGTGTTGTTAATCATTTAGTAGGCGGTACAACTGTTGAGTATGATAGAAGAAGTAAAAACAATAATATAGATGATGAATTTAATCTTAATTTTTATCATTACAATATGGTTCCATCAAGAGCTATTCAAAAATTAAAAGGAATAGGTGAATTAACATTTGATTGGACAATGTTTGAAGATACTAATATAACAGAGAAAAACTCTACCGTTGTAGCAGGGTATTCAACAATAGATAATTTAGGGCAATTATATGATTATGCAAAATATTGGAAACAATTAAACCAAACAAATCTAGAGATACCAACTATAAATGAATTACTAATTGTAAACGAAAATTCTTTATTAAATATTGGAGACTACAACCTTGTGGTAGATGGAGCTGCATCTGCATCCGCAGTTTTTACTGTAGATACAGGAACAAAAACAATAACCATAAAATCTACAAAATTACTAACTTCAACAAAATTTAAAGGCATTAAAACAACTGCCAGTATTAGCGTCGCAAACGGCGCAACATTAGAACACGGTTATATAGATAATACAGGTACCAACAAATTTGTAAATTTAAAATGGAATCAAAGTACCACTAATGATGTATCAATTATAAACAATGATGACTTCTCAGTAATTTATTCTTTATCGCCAGTAACAACCGTTTTTAAAGCTCATTTTTTAGTACCTACTACAGTGCCCACAAATGGTATAGAAGTGCAAGTTGATATATTATCAAACGGACCTAACCTATATAAGGAGTTAATACCAGAAGAAGATATTAATTTTGTTAGATTAGATATCGATTTAATAGATATTGGTACAGAAACCAATCAACTAGAAATGTTGAAAATTACAGAACGATTATTAGCAAAAATTGAAGCTATAAAAAGTTCTATGAATAACACAACAACACCTACTTTAATTATAAATGAAACTATAACAAATACTTTTAATGATGGTACTTTACAAAATCAAGAAACAATTTTAATAATTTTAAAAAGATTATTAAGTAAAGTTACAGCTACAAGAGAAGCGGTAAAGGTTGAATAACTTTTAACTTTACAAAATATTTTTTCGAAAGCAATAATGTTCATGCTAGTATTTAAGCGATATCTATCTCATTTTATAATTACCTAAGAAAACAAATAAAAACCGCTATTTTTTTATTCTAGTTCTAAATGATACGCAAATTGTAGGAAATAACAATTTTTATAGAAAACTTAGAGTTCTAACCGAGTAAAATTGTTTTCAATTTAAATTAGAGTGCCTATTTTAGATGTTTTTTGTATCTTCCTTTTATAATTCACGATAAATGGAAAAAGAGGCAATTGCAGATTTATTAGAAGAAAAACACAAGGTTTTATGTAAATGGTTAGAAGAGCAACCAGATGATAATTGGGAAAAAGGCCCCGATGGAAAATGGACTGTTGGCCAACAAATATTGCATTTAGTAAACAGCTTGCAACTTTTAAATAACGCCTTAAGTTACCCTCGCTTTTTTTTAAAATACAAATTTGGGTTATGCAATAGAGAGCCTAGAGATTATAAAACGATTGTAAACAACTACCATCAAAAATTACTTGATAGTAAGGATAAAGTAAAAACGTATAACAACAAGTTAAAGAAACCCTTGCTAAAAGATAGAGAACGTCTATTAACAAGACTGCAAATACAGAGTAAAAAACTACAATTTAAAATCAAAAAAATTAGTGATGTAAATTTAGACACATTGGTAATTCCGCATCCTTTAATGGGTAAAATGACTATTAGAGAAATTATTATGTGGACAGCATATCACACAGAACATCATACCGAAATATTAATAATGACTTATAGTGAAGAGACTTATTGCTAACCTTACTAGGTTATAAATGACTCCATTTTACTTCGTGATAAAAATTAAACCTTCTATTTTAAATACATATTATTCAATATTTTAATTAGAAACAACGTTTTTACTTCAGCTATTTTCCTTTAATTGATATCAAATCAATGAATAAATATCTTTAACTACATATTTTCTAATTCTGATTCAATAAAAAACTATTCTAATTCTTATATTTGTGATTCCTAAAAAAGAAGACGAATTATGTTTAATAATTTAAGCGATAAATTAGATAAAGCTTTACACACCCTAAAAGGTCATGGTAAAATTACAGAGGTTAATGTTGCAGAAACGCTAAAAGAAGTTAGAAGAGCGTTATTAGATGCCGATGTAAACTTTAAAATTGCCAAAGAATTTACCAAAAGAGTTCAAACCAAAGCATTAGGTCAAGACGTATTAACAACGTTAAACCCTGGGCAATTAATGGTAAAGTTAGTTAAAGATGAACTAACCGATTTAATGGGAGGTGAAACTGTAGGTGTTAATTTAGGTGGTTCTCCAACCGTAATTTTAATGTCTGGTTTACAAGGTTCTGGTAAAACTACTTTTTCAGGAAAATTAGCAAACTTTCTAAAAGATAAAAAGTCTAAACAAGTTTTATTAGTAGGTTGTGATGTTTACAGACCTGCAGCAATAAATCAATTACAAGTTGTTGGAGAACAAATTGGTGTTGAAGTGTATGCAGAAGTAGGGAACAACAATCCTGTAGAAATTTCACAAAACGCTATAAAGCATGCAAAAGCAAACGGTAAAAATGTAGTTATTATTGATACTGCTGGTCGTTTAGCTGTGGATACAGAAATGATGAATGAAATTTCTAACATTCATAAAGCTGTAAGTCCGCAAGAAACTTTATTTGTAGTAGATTCTATGACAGGGCAAGATGCGGTAAATACAGCAAAAGCTTTTAACGATATCTTAAATTTTGATGGAGTTGTTCTTACAAAATTAGATGGAGATACACGTGGTGGAGCCGCTTTATCTATTAAATCTGTGGTTGATAAACCTATTAAGTTTATTGGTACTGGAGAAAAAATGGATGCTATAGATGTATTCCATCCAGATAGAATGGCAGACAGAATTCTTGGTATGGGAGATGTTGTTTCTTTAGTAGAAAGAGCACAAGACCAATACGACGAAGAAGAAGCTAGAAAATTACAGAAAAAGATTGCTAAAAATCAATTTGGTTTTGATGACTTTTTAAGTCAGATTCAACAAATTAAAAAGATGGGTAGCATGAAAGATTTAGTGGGTATGATTCCTGGTGCTGGTAAAGCAATGAAAGATGTAGATATAGATGATGACGCTTTTAAAGGTATTGAAGCCATTATACACTCTATGACACCAGAAGAAAGAAGCACACCAACAACTATAAATGCCAGTAGAAAAAAGAGAATTGCAAAAGGATCTGGAACTTCTGTTAACGAAGTAAACCAACTGATGAAGCAATTTAACCAGATGAGCAAAATGATGAAGATGATGCAAGGTGGTGGTGGCAAAAAGATGATGCAAATGATGCAAGGGATGAAATAAAAAGAGTCTCAGTTTTCAGTTTCAGTTTTCAGTTAAATTATGTATTTTAAAGAATTATTGGCTTATAAAAAAGGCTTTTGATTTATCTATGAAAATTTTTGAATTGTCTAAATCTTTTCCGAAAGAAGAAAAATATTCATTAACAGATTAAATAAGAAGAAGTTCTCGCTCTGTTTGTGCAAATATTGCTGAAGCGTATAGAAAAAGGAGATATTCAAAACATTTCATAAGTAAATTGACAGATTCTGATGGTGAAAATTTGAAAACAAGTACTTGGTTAAATTTTGCACTAGCTTGTAAATATATTTCCGATAATGATTACAATAATTTTTCTAATCAAAGTAAAGAAATAGGAAAGTTAATAAATTACAGGATTAATAATCCAGAGAAATTTGGAGTTAAAATTAATTAAATTAAAAATAATTAAATATTTGCAGTTAAATTCACAGCGTACAAACTGTGACTGAAAACTGCCACTGAATACTGAATATATGATTTTATTAGACGGAAAAAAAACATCTGCAGATATTAAAGAAGAAATCGCTTTAGAAGTAAGAGAATTAAAGAACAATGGAGCGGACACTCCTCATTTAGCAGCTGTAATTGTTGGAAACGACGGAGCAAGTATTACTTATGTAAACGCAAAAGTAAAAGCTTGCGAACGTGTTGGATTTGAATCTAGTTTAATTAGATTACCAGAAGACACTACTGAAGAAGATTTATTAAATGAAATTGAAATTTTAAATATTGATAAAGACATTGATGGTTTTATAGTACAACTTCCGTTGCCTAAACATATTGATGAACAAAAAATATTAATGGCTATAAACCCTGATAAGGATGTAGACGGATTTCATCCAACGAATGTTGGAAAAATGGCTTTAAATTTACCTACTTTTATCTCTGCAACTCCTTTCGGAATTTTAGAATTATTAGATAGATATAATGTTGAAACTTCTGGAAAACACGTGGTTGTTTTAGGTAGAAGTCATATTGTTGGTAGCCCAATGAGTATTTTATTATCGCAAAAAAGAAAGGTTGGTAATGCAACTGTAACCATGTGCCATAGTAGAACTAAAAACTTAAAAGAAATAACTTTACAAGCAGATATTATTATTGCTGCTATTGGTATTCCAGAGTTTTTAAAGGCAGATATGGTAAAAGATCATGTAACTGTTATAGATGTTGGTATTACTCGTTTACCAGATTCTAGTAAAAAAAGTGGATTTAGATTAGTAGGTGATGTTGCCTTTGATGAAGTTTCTAAAAAATCTGATTTTATTACACCTGTTCCTGGTGGAGTTGGCCCAATGACCATAGCAATGTTATTAAAAAACACTTTATTAGCTTGTCACAGAAATAACTAAGTTTTTAAGAACTTATGTTAATAAAATTTATAAAAGCTCTTCTAGTTTTCTGAAATACGGAAAATTAGAAGAGCTTTTATCTTTTTAAAGCGTTTGTAAATAAAGACCATCGTTGCTGTGTATGATTCGTTGTGTATATCAAGCACTAAAGTTAGTAAATATTACACAGCGAGGACTTTCGTAAATTGGCTAAAACCAGCAATTCATTATACGCGGTGTTGGCAATACTATTATTCTTTTAATTCCTTTAATTTAACCCAAATATGGTCATTTATAATTTTCCCATTTTTGATAACAGCGTTCCTTTTAATGCTTTCTAAACTAAAATCATTTTTTTCTAACACTCTCATAGATGGTTTATTGAAATCAAAAACGCCAGCCTCAATTCTTATAATATTAAAATTATTGAACACATAATCTGTCATTAGTTTTATTGCTTTAGAAGCAATTCCTTTTCCCCAAAAAGGCTCTCCAATAAAATATCCCATTTCTGCACTTAATCTAAATACATCTTCCTTAATTTCAATTCCTATTTCTCCTACGAATTGACCTTTCCAATATATTAATTTTCTTTGTGGAAGTTCTTTTTTAAGTTGCAGATTTATAAACTCTTTAGCGTCTTTTAACGTGAAAGGATTAGGAACTTTATCATATCCATTATCAAATATAATTGGGTTATTTCTATATTCAGCATACTGCTTAGCTATTTCTATTTGATAGTTCCTTAATTCCACCATAGTTCTATATGTTTTTTTGTTAAGTTATTACTGCCAACAAACAGTGTTTATTACAACTCTATTTCTTGCTTTTAACTTTACTTTTATTCTAATAAAGGAAAAGTAAAGTTAATTTTCTTCTCTATTTACCATATCTATAGAAAATGCAGGCAAACAAATTGCCATGTATTCACATGGTTCTGTAAAAGGGTTTGAGTATTGTACTCGGGTATTTTTTTCTATTTTGATAGATTCACCTGCGGATAAAACAACTGTTTCGCCATCAATAATAAATTGTTTTTTTCCTTTTATAATGTAGGTGTATTCATCAAATTTTGGGGTTTGAAAAGGTTCACTCCAACCAGAAGGCGCAATCATGTGTGCAATACTTATTTCAGAATTTCCATCGGTTGCATTACCAAAGTGTTCTTCTATTAGTTTACCGTCTGTAGTTGGAACTACAAATGGTGATTTTTGAATGGTATATTTTTTCTTCATAAAGATTAGTTTTGCGTAAGCGATTGTAATGGCTTCCTTTTTATGCAAAAAACACTTATTTAATTACAATAACAAAATAGTATTAATTAAATAAATGTTTTTTAGAATTCTGAATTATTTCAGCATAAAAAGATAAAGCCTTTCGACTTCGCTCAAGATAAATTCCTAGCGCGGTTTTGTGTTTAAAATAAAACGCACAAAATACGCCCTAATTAAACCAAACGATAAAGGTTTTCATTTTTGCCAAATCTGGAATTTGCTCTTTTGTAACTTTTTGAGTTGTAAAATCTTTTAAACCTAATTCTTCTTTATCTATAGCTATCGTTGCATTTAAGTCGTTTAAAAAAAGCGTTGCAGATGTTAAAGTCGTTTCTATTCTGTTAATATTATTATTGGCATTTATCTCTGAAAAACTTGAGTTAACATTAATCCCAGATGCTGTTTTAAAACGTGCATCATGAATTTCGATACTTTTTATAGTAGACGTAGAATCTAATTGTTCTTTTGGCAAAATGGTAAGCAATAGCTTCCCTCCTTTTTCAAAAATATAATATTCATCATCTTCCTGAAAGTAATTATCACCTTGTGCTCCTTCGCTTAAATTTTTAACGATAGAATCATTTTTAAAAATAGTACTTAATTGATTAATAGTCGTTTTAGTAGTTACTTCACCAACTTTTCCTTTCTCAATTTTAAATTTACTGCTGTTACTACAACTAATTATAAATAGAGAAAATGCGATTACTATAATTGGTGAGATATTTTTTTTAATCATTTTGTTGTTTTAAGTCGTTGTTTAAACGTTTATTATGAAAATATTATTTTAATACTTTTTTTAAGATACCAAATGCCGCTCTAATAAAAGTGGCGCTTGTTAATACTTTTATAAGCGGGTTTTGAGCTGTACTTCTTCTTCTTGTTGTACTTCTTGTTGCTCTTTCTTCTCTTTGTCTTTCCTTCTCTTTTTCCTTTGCTATTTTTTCTCTTTCTTTTTTATCTGCCTCTGCTTGTATTGCTTTTTCTTCTGCCTTGTTAATCTTTTCTATCTTGGCATTTAACATTTCATACGCACTTTCTCTGTCTAAGTTTTCATTGTACTTATAAAAAAGACGCGAATTATTTATTACATTTTTCAACTCTTTATCTGTTAAAACATCCATTCTACTCATTGGAGCACGCAACATGGTTCTTGCCAACGGCGTTGGAATTCCTTTTTCGTTTAAAACGGAAACAAATGCTTCTCCAATTCCTAATTGCGTTAAAACTTCTTTGGTGTCATAATATTCTGAAGAAGGATAATTCTCTGCCGCCAACTTAATTGCTTTTCTATCTTTTGCCGTAAAAGCTCTTAATGCATGCTGAATTTTTAATCCCAATTGCGCTAAAATATCTTCTGGCACATCTTTAGGATTTTGCGTTACAAAATACAATCCGATTCCTTTAGAACGAATTAATTTCACAATACTTTCTATCTGGTTTAATAAGGCCTTAGAAGCCTCTTCAAACACTAAATGTGCTTCGTCAATAAAGATAATTAACTCGGGTCTTCCGCTATCTCCTTGTTCCGGAAAAGTTTCATAAACCTCAGCTAATAATTGCAACATAAATGTTGAAAACAACTTTGGTTTGTCTTGTATATCGGTTAAACGCAATACAGAAATAATTCCTTTTCCGTCTTCATCTACTCTGGTTAAATCTTCTACGTCAAAAGATTTTTCACCGAAAAATAAATCTCCTCCTTGTTGTTCTATTTCTACAATTTTACGCAAAATTGCTCCGGTAGATGATGATGAAATTCGGCCATACTCTGCTTGAATTTCTTCTTTCCCCTCGTTGGTAACATATTGTAAAACTTTTTTGAAGTCTTTAATATCTAAAAGCGCAAATTTATTGTCATCACAATATTTAAAAATGATGGCAACAATTCCGCTTTGAGTTTCTGTTAAGTCTAAAATTCTTGATAATAAAACAGGTCCGAATTCCGATACCGTAGCACGCATTCTTGTTCCGTCTTGCTCTGAAATGGTTAAAACTTCTATTGGAAATTTTTGTGCCGTAAATGGGAAACCAATTTTTGCATGACGTTCGTCTATTTTTGCATGTCCAGGACTTGGTTGTGCCAAACCAGAAAGATCTCCTTTAATATCCATTAACAACACCGGAATACCTTTATCTGATAAATTTTCAGCTAAAACTTGCAACGTTTTTGTTTTACCTGTACCGGTTGCCCCTGCTATTAAACCATGCCTATTCAAGGTTTTAAGTGGAATTTTAACGATGGCATCTGTTATGGTTTCTTCCCCTAACATTGCTGCACCTAATGCTATAAAATCGCCTTTGGTTTTGTAACCGTTATTAATATATTCGAAAAACTCTTCCTTCTGACTCATTTAAAACTAAATTTTGATAAAAATAATCAAAGTTTAATTGTTAGGAAATTATTTAAAGAGTTTGTTTGAATTTGTTTAGAAAAAATTAACGTGAGTTTTCTTTAATTTTTCAAGAATTGATCTAATTTAAGTTCTCCCCCCTTAATTAACTGATTGGTTGCTGATGCGTTTACATGTTTTAATTCCTCAATAATTCTTTAATCTTTTTTTAAATAAAGTTTAGATGCTATCCAAGCTCCAATAATCATTTCTACCCAAACGATTGGAAATAAAATTACAGCCGTACTCCAAGTTCCTAATCCGGTATTTACACTCGCAATCCAGAATACCTAAATAGTCGCAAATGCAGTAGTTGTACCCAAAATAATCGCTGATATTTACTGAAAAATAGATTTAATGGTCTCTAATAATGAGCTTGGTGTTGTTTTATGGACTTCAACATCTGTACAATTATTAAAGCTTTTGAACACCCCTATCTCTTTAATAAAAGCAGCTTTAAAGTCATCATTAAAAGAAAAGTTTTCTTCAAAAAATAAATGATGAATATGAAGCGTAGCACTCTTTTTATCGGCCTTACAATCCATTCTTGCCACTAATTTACCATCCCAAAGAATGGGTAATGAAAAATAACCATACTTCCGTTTTGCAGCTGGAGTATAACATTCTATTTTGAAATCAAAATTAAATAAGTGCTGTATGCGTTTACGCTGAATCAATAAATTATCAAAAGGAGAAAGAATTTTTAGTTGACTATTTATGGGCTTACTTAACAAACTCAAAACATTAGGTAAAGCGTAATATATTTGTCCGTTAACATGCACTTCTAGTAATTCATTGTTAGCATACATCTCCTTCAATTCAGAAGAAACAAGTGTTTTGGTCTTTTTAAGTAAATAGGCAATTTCACTTGCTTGACCAATACCATTGGCTCTTAGATAGCTAGTAATTAAAAAACGAATATGTTCTTGCTGAGTAGGGCATTTCACATCAATATTCTCTGGTAAAACGCGTTCCGTAAGGTCATATACTTTATGAAAATTCTTACGATTAGAAATCATCAAATCTCCTTGCATAAACAAATTCTCTAAAGCTTGCTTTGCTGGTTTACTTTGCCATTCCCCAACTTTAGCTGTGTGAACAAAATCCTTTGCCATTAAAGGCCCTTCGTTTTCTATGCGTTTTAGTATGGCATCCATGAGTTTCACATCTTTCTGAAACCAATGACTTTGTTCGTTTTTTAAAATGGCTTGTTTACGGGGAAGCGAATATTTATAGTCACGAATTGGCAGATATGCTGCCGCATGCGACCAATATTCAAAAACCTGTTTGGTTTCAATTAACGTATCAATATCAGAAAGTTGATATTCTGGATTTCTATTCCATAATGTATGATGATGGGCACGTTGAATAGCAGAAATGGTATCTATCTGCACATAACCAAGATGTTCAATACTGGCAAGTGTACTAGCTAATGACGCACCTTTTAACTCACCAGGCAAAACACGTTGAGAAAGCAAAACTATCTTTTGAGCTTCTATTGGAGAAAGTATTTCTTTCATGCTGAGTCTCGTATTTTTTTTAATCTATTTTACAAAGCTATTCTTACTGTTTTTGAAAATACTGAGGAATCAATCCTTTTAATTTCTCTAAAGTTTCATCAACAGTTAAATCACTCATTCCACCAGAAGCATTTGCATGTCCTCCTCCGTTAAAATGTTCTTTTGCCAACATATTTACTGGATTTTCTGGTCCTTTAGATCGGAAAGAAATTTTCATAATTCCATCTCTTTCTGTAAATACAATCGCAGCTTTCATTCCTTTTATGGATAAAACTAAGTTTGCTAAACTATCTGTATCTCCTTTTTTATAGTGATATTTTGCCAACTCTTCTTTAGACAAAGATATAATAGCCACATTATAATCGTACAAAATCTCTAATTTTTCGCTCATTGCATATCCTTGCAAACGCAAACGAGTTTCTGTATTATTATCACTTAGTTTCTCGTGAATTAAATGATGCTCTACTCCCGCAGCTAAAATTTTGGCTAAAACTTCATGTGTTCTCGGTTTTACCGAATTGAATCTAAAACTTCCTGTATCTGTTAAAATACCTAAGTATAAAGGCGTTCCTATTTTTTCATCTAACAAATCTAAATGACCTGATTGCTCTATTAAATCTACAATTAATTGTGATGTTGACGATGCTGTTGTTTCTGAAACAGTGATTGTAGGAAACTCTTCTGGGTTTAAATGATGATCTATCATTATTTTCTTACAAGTTGTTGCTTCTAACAATACTTGCATTTCTGATCCTACTCTATTGGTTGCATTGTAATCTAAACAGAAAATTAAATCTGCTTTTTGCATTTGTGCAGTTACTTCTTCAGGATTTTCATCCATTAAAATAATTGATGAAGTATCTAGCCAATCTAAAAAACCGGGTGCTTTGTCTGGATGACAAACCACTGCTTTTTTTCCTAATTTTTCAATAAAATAAAGTAAGCCTAAAGAGGATCCGATTGAGTCTCCGTCTGCAGATTTATGTGCTGTAATAACAATATTTGATGCAGCTAAAATTTCTGCTTCTATTTGTTTGTAAATATTCATAGATTGTGTTTTTGCAATTGCCATTTATTATAGCAATATTTTCCTTTTTAAAGGGATGCAAAGTTAGGTTATTATTGTGGTGTGGAAGGAAGAATTTAAAGTTTAATGGAGGCGGAAGTTTTGGAAGGTTTTGTTGAAAAAATATTCTAAAGACACTTCGCTAACGTTGTTGTGTATTGAAAGTTGCGTTTTTAATTAGCGGCTATTTTCCACTGGAAAATTGAAGTGAGTAAAAAAGCAACTACTTTTGGTTAAGCACTAATTTAGCAATTTTTAATACACGGTGTTGGGCACTGGCTATTCATTTTTAATTACTTCTTCTAATTCTTTAATTAAATCTTCCTTGTTTGGTAATATGTAAGTGTATTTTGAAGCAAATACATTATTTTCAAATCCGCCTAAAATATATTCAGCTGTAATTTCATCTTTCTCGGTACATAAAATTATTCCAATAGGAGGATTGTCATTATCATCATTAACTTCAGTTTTGTAATAATTCAAATAAGTGTTTAATTGTCCTCCATCTGATGTTTTTAGCTTAGTAGTTTTAAGTTCTATTAATATATATGATTTTAATATTTTGTTATAAAAAACCATATCTACGTAATAGTGAGTATTATTAATTGTTACTCTTTGTTGAGATCCAACAAACATAAAACCTTTTCCTAACTCTAATAAGAAATCCTCAATATGTCTAATTAACTTTGCTTCTAAATCTTTTTCTAGCATTGGTTTGTTTTCTGGAATTCCCAGAAATTCAAAAACATAAGGACTTTTTACAATATCTTCTGGTTTAGTTAATTCTTGTCCTTTTTTAGATAATTCTATTATTTTTTCTTTATTAGCTTTTCCAGAAGAAAGTAATAATCTTTCAAAAAGAGAACTATCTATTTGTCTTTTTAATTCTCTTATTGACCATTTAGAATTTTTTGTCTCAGTTTCATAAAACTGTCTTTTTTCTAAATTTTCTATTATTAATAATTCACAGAGATGAGACCAACTTAAGTGTCCAGACAGTGTCTGGATATCTTTATATTCAAGATGTAGTTTTCTCATATTAAATAAATTAGAACGAGAAAATCCACGACCTAATTCATTTGTTAATTCTTTAGAAAGTTTTAGAATTACTTGATTTGCTGTTTTCATATCAAGACTTTCTTTCTGCTCATTCAAAAGAATTTGTTCACCAATTTTCCAATAAGTCAGGATTAATTCATGATTTACCTTAGTTGCAACTTTTTTTCGTGAATTTGAAATAATAGATTTAATACTTTCTATTAAGTCACTTTGATGATTAGTTAAACTAGATTTTTTCTCCATTTTGTAAAAGTATAATTTTATGTTTTATTATACTGTTTTTCTTCCTTTTTTCAGCTTGCGCAAAACGTTAACGTGAATATGGAACGTTTAAATGTTTTATATTCATAGTTAGCGAAGTACGAGTTTTATTCTTTTAGAAACAAACTAAATTATAAAACTTACTGCATCAGTCAATCCAGTTTTTAAAATCTTTTACACGTTCTCTACTTACTATAATTTCAGTTTCAGAATAAGAATGTAACATCAATTTTAAACGAGAATTAGAATATGCAATAATATCTTTTATCGCATTTATATGCACAATAAAAGTTCGGTTGACTCTAAAAAAATACTCCGGATTTAATTGTTCTTGCCATGTTTCTAAAGAGTTATCTAACAAGTAATTTCTATTTTCTTTGGTATGAATATACGTCGATTTATTTTCACTATAAAAACACTCAACATCATTAATAGGAATAATTTTTATATGCTGCCCTACTTTAATAGAAATTCGTTTTTTAAACTTTCTATCTACCGGGTTTACCAATAATTTTCTAATATCATCTAGATTAACTTGAACATCTGTTTGTTTTGGCCGATGCTCTTTAAATTTATCTACCGCAACTTTAAGTTCATCTTCATCTAATGGCTTTAGTAAATAATCAATACTATTTAATTTGAATGCTTTTAACGCATATTCATCATACGCAGTGGTAAAAATAATGGCAGATTTTACGTCAATTTCTTCAAAAATTTCAAAAGACAATCCATCAGAAAGTTGAATATCTAAAAAGATTAAATCTGGATGCTCGTTATTCTGTAACCAATTTAAAGACTCTTCTACAGAGTGCAACATTTGCTGAACTTCTAAATCTAAAGCAGCTAACATTCTATTTAGTCTTCTTGCTGCAGGCTTTTCATCTTCAATTATTAATACGTTCATAAGTTTGTGGTTTGTAAAAAAGGTTAAAAATTAACGCAAAGTTCGCAAAGAGTTTTCGCTAAGTGCGCAAAGAAAAAAAGCTATAAAACTGGTCTTTTATTCTAATTTGTAAAAAAACTCTGTGAATCTCAGCTTTTTCTCCGTGAATCTCTGTGTAACAAAACTACTTTTCCATAAATTCTTTAATTTTCTTTTCTTCCCAATCGTTTCCAAAACCAATAGATTTAAAACCGAAAACACCCATCCAATGAAAAAACATTACTATTCCCCAAAAAAGCCAGGTAGAATAAACCCCGAAATTAGAAAAAGCATCTACTATAGTGTAACCACTTTGTATTAAGCCAAAGATAACAATTCCACTAATAAAAATGTTTCCTAAAAAGTACACCATTAAATGGACGTAAAATCCTTTTATGGCTTTTACACGTTTTTTAGCCTTTATATACTTGTCCTCTTGTCTAAAATCTTGTTGCATCGTTTTAATTCTTTTCGTTCATAAATTCTTTAATTTTCTTTTCTTCCCAATCTTTTCCTAAACCTATTAAATTCAATCCAAAAACGGATAACCAATGAAAGAAAAGCCCTGTTCCCCAACCACATAAAGAGAACCAAAACCAATGAAAATGAGGTTCAAACTTTAAATTTACAAAAATGATAATAGGAATCACAATACAGTAAATACTTAAATGTGTATAAAACCCTTTTATCTTTTTCACTCTTTTTTGAGCTTTAATATACTGTTGTTTTTGAGCTAAACTTGTCTCCATGATTATCTTCTATAATTTTGTTCATCCATATATTTCTGAATCTTCTTTTGCTCCCAATCTTTATTTAGAAACAAACTTAAACCAAAAGTATTTAATGCCTGAAATGCAACTCCGATTCCCCAATACATCCAAATTTTATAATTATGATAATCAGAAGCAGCTTCCATAAATGTAACTCCATCATTCATATCTCCAACAATAAAAATGGCACTTAAAAAGATATTTACAATAACATAGGTTGCCAAGTGCTTATAGAATTTACTTATCTTTTCAACTCTTTT
Source organism: Polaribacter sp. Z014 (assembly GCF_023555435.1). Lineage (NCBI taxonomy): Bacteria > Pseudomonadati > Bacteroidota > Flavobacteriia > Flavobacteriales > Flavobacteriaceae > Polaribacter > Polaribacter sp. Z014. The sequence goes on along the minus strand of NZ_JALCZP010000005.1, from coordinate 89,990 downwards.
CTTTGCTAAAATATATTTTTGTTCTTGTGTTAATTCGCGTTCCATTATCGTCTATTTTTAGATTGATTCTCTTCATCCATCATTTCTTTAATTTTTCTTTCTTCCCAATTGCTGCCTAAGAAAATATTGTAATTATTAACTTCTAAAAAGTGAAATGCCAATCCAATTCCCCATCCAAAAATTGGAAACCAGAACCAGTGAAACCCTGAAGAGAATCTTAAATTGATAAAAATTAAAAAAGGAATTACAATACAATAAGCGGCTAAATTCTGATAAAATTCTTTTAATTTTTCTACTCTTTCTACTGCTTTTACATATTTGCTATTTTCTAAATCGTCTGTGTACATAATGTCGTTCATTTTATATAAGAGAGGTAAACTCACCTTAAAAGTTTTGTTATTATTTTCTATTTTCACTCCTTTATGAGTGATCAATCCATATCTATCGGCAATATTTTGCAACCCTACTTTGGTGCTTTTTCCTATTGCTTCTTTCGGATTTACATTGTTTTCTATTATTAAGTAAGTATCTTCTTCATAAATACTAATTGCTAAGGGTTTAGAAGATGAAACTACATTGTGTTTTACCGCATTTTCTAACAAAAGTTGCAAAGAAAGTGGCACAATTTTTAAGTCGTTATTACTAATTGAATCTGGAATATTAAATTTCACTGCATCTTCAAAACGCATTTCTAATAATTGCATGTAGGTTTTTGCAAATTTTAATTCTTCTTCAATAGGCACTAAATCTTTATTTCTTTGCTCTAAAACATATCTGTAAACTTTAGATAGTTTTGTGGTAAATTTTTCTGCTTGCGCAGGATTTTCTCCAATCAAACTCGTTAAGACATTTAAACTATTAAATAAAAAATGTGGATCTAATTGATTTTTTAAAGACTCAAATTTTGCAGTTTCTGTTTTTGCTACAATTTCTTGTTTTGTAGTTTCTTGGGTCATGGCAGATTTCCAGTTATCCATAAAACCTTTTGCATGAAAAAAAGCAGCTACACCCAAAGAAAATATGATAGCAAATAAATGCACCCAAACTAATTTTCCTTGAAAGAAATTTTTAAACTGATAACCAAAGAGCGCTATATATTGAATGTAATGAATTATTAAAACGGCAATAACTGTATATAAAACGGTAGTAATAATGCCTGCCCAAACTCTTTTATTGGTTTCTTTAACCCAATCCCATTTTGTATTTAAGTATTCATTTATAATGCCGTTTCCAAGGCCTAAAGTAAAAGAATACATCCCAGAAATTAAAAACGTTAACCCAATTCCTTTAAAACTAAATTGTTGATTTATAATTATAAAAACAATCCCTATAACTACAGTAAGTTTTGTACAAACAATAAAATCATTTTTTATTTTATCAAAAAAATTTTGGTTTGATGTTTTCATTTTATGGAATTAAGTAGGCTATAAACTTATTAAAATTTAATTTCTAAAGATACATTTTTATCAATAACCCTAAATTTTGCATCCTCAAATTTTGGTGGACCAAAAGACATATTATTATGAGAAGCACCATAATTTTCTAAAGGCATTCCGTTTGGCATAAAATCCATTTTATCATTATCATTTTTATCATGATAACAAATGATAGCATATTCTCCTGCTTCCACGTTTGTAAAAGTTATAGTACTTTTTCCCTCAGTGATTTTAGAAGTTGCACTTTGTAAAGGTTTCATTCTAAAATTAGTTTTGTTGTATAAAGCAAATCCTACTTTACCTGCATCTGAAGTTACATTTACTACCGTTGCTGTAATTGTTTTGTTTTGTGCAGTTATTGCATTTGTAATAAATATCATTCCTGTTACTAAAATTGCTAAAATAAGTTTCATAATATATTGTTTTTAGATACTGAAACAAGTTCAGCATAAATTAATTATGATACAAAAATGCAATACAACCCTAGTTTTTTAAATTAAAGATTACCGAGTTGTATCTTTTTTAGGATGAATTGTAATTCCACATAAAATTTGATACTTTTTTAAATCTAAAAGCAATTTTCTTCATAAAAAAATGTAAATTGAACTACTTAAAAAAACCTGAATTATGTTAGGTCTCAAGAAAATAATATTGGCAAAGCAAACAAAAGAGACCGATACTCATACTATTAATCAAGAAGGCATTTCTTCTTTAGATCTAATGGAAAGAGCTTCTGTAGCCTTTGTATGTGCCATTGAAAACAATATTTGCAAAAATCAAAAAATTGCCGTTGTTTGTGGTATTGGTAATAATGGCGGTGATGGTTTTGCCATTGCAAGAATATTACAAGCCAAAGGATATTATGTAGAAACCGTTTTAATAAAAATAAATAACAATCTATCTCTTGATTGTAAAACTAATTTTAACAAACTTACCAAAGTAACAATTATAGCATCTGAAGATGATGTCTTTGATTTTTCAAAATTTGACATTATTATTGATGCTATTTTTGGTTCTGGGTTAAGTAGAAAAGTTGAAGGTTTAGCTGCTAAATTTATTCAATATATAAATGATGCTAAAAAACATGTTATTTCTGTTGATATTCCTTCCGGTTTATATTGCGATAAACTACCTGATTCTAATTTCATCGTAAAATCTGATTTAACCATTAGTTTTCAAAGACCAAAACGTTCATTTTTCTTTCAAGAAAGTAACCAATACATAAAAGACTGTAAAGTAATAGATATAGGTCTAGATGAAAATTTTATACAACAACAACCTACCAATATTTTTGTATTAGATAGCGCCATTACTAAAAGTGTAAAAAAAAGAGAAAAACATGCTCATAAAGGCACATTTGGTCATTCCTTAATTATTGCAGGTTCTTACGGAAAAATAGGAGCTGCAGTTTTAGCCTCTAAAGCTTGCTTAAAAGCCGGCACCGGACTTTTAACCACATATATTCCAAAATGCGGCTATGAAATTCTTCAAATTTCTACTCCAGAAGCCATGTGTTTAACGGATAAAAAGAAAACCTATATTTCAAAATTACCAGATATTTCTTCTTATAATTCTATAGGAATAGGTCCGGGACTTGGAAAAAACACCTTGACAAAAGAAGTTTTAAAACAACTTTTTAAATCGATAAAAGTTCCATTGGTACTAGATGCTGATGCATTAAATATTATTTCCGAAAACAGAGAATTAATAGATAACATTCCTAAAAACTCAATTTTAACTCCACACCCAAAAGAGTTTAAAAGATTAGTGGGTCCTTGGAAAACTACTGAAGAATGTTTTAAAAAACAAAAACATTTTGCAAAAGAACACAAATGTATTGTTGTTTTAAAAGGTGCAAATACTTGTGTTTGTAATCTGGAAGGAACTTTATTTTTTAATACTTCTGGAAACCCCGGAATGGCAACTGGAGGAAGCGGAGATGTTCTTACAGGAATAATTACAGGCTTATTAGCGCAAGGCTACCTGCCTCTTAAAGCTGCTTTAATTGGCGTTTATTTTCATGGAAAAGCAGGAGATGATGCTACCAAGCAAAAAGGAGAAAATGCATTAATAGCTTCAGACATTATCAATTATTTAAAAATAGAAAACGATTAGTATTTTTCTTTTCTAACTTTATTTTAGTTTTATCTGCTTTATAAAAAAGGTACTTTAATAAAACAAAGATGCAACACAGGCCTCATTTTTTAAATCAAAGATTTCCAAGTTGTATTTTTTTTAGGATGAATTCTAGCTTTCAAATTAAATAAGGACTTATTAATTAAAAGATAGAGACTTTATCATTAAAACAAATTACAGAAAAAAGATTTTTAACGCTATTTGTTGATTTATTTTTAACGCAAACTTCAAATTTGTTTAAATTTAATAAAACTTATAAAAAAGCGATACACTTTTGATAATACTTTTAAAAAAATATATACTTTAGCCATATGATTACTTCAAGAAGAAATAAATTATGTACAACAATAAGTCCCAGCTTGCGCTTGCGCAACCGCCGTCGCTAATATTCTACTTTAGCAACAAGTTAACTTATTATAGTATTTATCCTTTTATTTTTTTTATCGTGAACAATTCTTACAAAACTTACTTACATCCTTACGTTATTTTAAACAATAACAATTTACGACGTAGTTTTTCTTTTCGCCCTTTTGGGGTAATCAATTAATTATAGAATTAAGGTGAGTCCGGTTCTACATTCAAGAAATACAAACAACAACTTTAACAACATAAAACACACAATGCAATGGAAATTGTAATTGCTAACAAATCACATACTGTTTACGCAGATATTATTTGCAAAACAATAGAAGACGCTGCTCAAGTTAGAGGAACCGGTATCGCAAAAAGAAAACCAGAATACGTTGCCACTAAAATGGAAAACGGAAATGCTGTTATAGCATTAGACAATGGTAAATTTGCAGGATTTTGCTACATAGAACAATGGGGACATGGTAAATTTGTTGCCAACTCAGGTTTAATTGTACATCCAGATTATAGAAATATAGGGCTTGCAAAATCTATTAAACAAGTAATTTTTAAGCATTCTAGAACAAAGTTTCCAGATGCAAAAGTTTTTAGTATTACCACTGGTTTAGCGGTAATGAAACTAAATAGCGATTTAGGTTACAAACCCGTTACTTTCTCTGAATTAACAGACGACCAATCTTTTTGGGATGGTTGCCAAACGTGCAGAAATTACGATGTTTTAACAAGAACAGAAAGAAAAATGTGCTTGTGTACAGGAATGTTGTTTGATCCAAAAAACAATAATAAAGAAGCCTCTCAAGAAGTTAAAGAAAGCGTTTTTCAAAAATTAAAGAATATTAAACAGAACTTGTTTCTAAAAAAAGATAAAAAATGAAAAAATTAGTAATTGCTTATAGTGGTGGTTTAGACACCTCTTACTGTGCCGTAAGTTTATCAAAAGAATATGATGTACATGCTGTAAGTGTAAACACTGGCGGATTTACATCCGAAGAAATTAAACATATAGAAAGTAATGCCTATAAAATGGGAGTTTCTACTTATAAAAATATTGATGCTGTTTCTACTTTCTATAACAAAGTAGTAAAGTATTTAATTTTTGGAAACGTATTAAAAAACGCTACGTATCCACTTTCTGTAAGTGCAGAAAGAATTATTCAGGCAATTGAAATTGTAGAATACGCAAAGAGTATTGGTGCAGAATATATTGCACACGGAAGTACTGGTGCAGGAAACGACCAAGTAAGGTTTGATATGATTTTTCAAACCTTGGCTCCTGGCATCAAAATTATTACACCTATTAGAGACCAGAAATTAACGAGACAAGAAGAAATAGATTATTTAAAATCTGAAGGGATTGATATGCCTTGGGAAAAATCGAAGTATTCTGTAAACAAAGGTCTTTGGGGAACAAGTGTTGGTGGTGTTGAGACTTTAAAATCTGAATTGCCTTTACCTAGTGAAGCGTATCCTTCTCAATTAGAAAAAGAAGGTGAAGAAAAAGTTACCTTGACTTTTAAAAATGGTGAATTTGTTGCTTTAAACGGACAAGAAAATGCTCCTGAAGTGAATATCGAAAAATTAAACGACATCGCTTCTGCGTATGCAATTGGTAGAGACATTCATGTTGGAGACACTATTGTTGGTACAAAAGGTAGAGTTGGTTTTGAAGCTGCAGCTGCTTTAATTACTGTAAAAGCACACCATTTGTTAGAGAAACACACCTTAACAAAATGGCAATTACAACACAAAGAATATTTATCTAGTTTCTACGGAATGCATTTACATGAAGGTCAGTATTTAGATCCTGTAATGAGAGATACGGAAGCATTTTTACAAAGTTCTCAGAAAATGGTTTCTGGTAACGTGGTAGTTTCTTTAAAACCTTATCATTTTTCTTTAGACGGAATTATCTCTGACCATGATTTAATGTCTAGTGCTTTTAGTACGTATGGTGAAGAAAACAAAGCGTGGACAGCAGATGACGCAAAAGGATTTATTAAAATCTTAGGAAATCAGAATAAAATATACAGACAAGTAAATAGTTAATATCGACTCATCCTGCAAGGTTTCAAAAACCTTGTAGGTATAAATTAAGAATACCTACAAGGTCAAAAAAAGACCTTGCAGGATATTTAGATAATAAATACCATCAAAATGAAAAATTTAGAAGTAGGAATTATAGGAGGAGCTGGTTATACAGCAGGTGAATTAATTAGATTATTATTAAATCACCCAAAAACAAATATCAATTTTGTTTACAGTACTTCTAATGCTGGTAACAAATTATATAAAGTGCATCAAGATTTAATTGGTGATACGGATATCAGTTTTACAAGTGAAATAAATGCAAATGTTGATGTCTTATTTTTATGTTTAGGTCATGGAAACTCCACTTCTTTTTTACAAAAAAACAGCTTTTCTGATAACACAAAAATCATTGATTTAAGTAACGATTTTAGATTACTTGCTGATAAGAATTTTGAAGGAAAAGATTTTGTTTATGGTTTACCAGAACTAGATAAAGAAATTATAAAAACAGCGAATTACATCGCGAATCCAGGTTGTTTTGCGACTGCAATACAATTGGCGGTTTTACCTCTAGCCGCAAACGGATTGTTACAAAATGATATACATGTGAATGCTGTTACGGGTGCAACTGGTGCAGGAACATCTTTATCTGCAACCACACATTTTACATGGAGAGATAATAACTTTTCTCATTATAAAGCATTTAATCATCAACATTTAGGAGAATACAACCAAACGGTAAATCAGTTACAACCAAGTTTTAATTCTGAAATTAATTTTATGCCAAATCGTGGTGATTTTTCTAGAGGAATTTTTGCAACAACCTATACAAAGTTTGATGGTACTTTGGAAGAAGCAAAAGAAATGTATAAAGCATATTATAAAGATGCGGTTTTTACTTTTGTTTCTGATGAAAGTATTTTTATGAAACAAGTAGTAAACACCAACAAATGTTTGATACAACTAGAAAAACACGGCAATAAATTATTAATTACTAGTACTATTGATAATTTATTAAAAGGTGCTTCTGGTCAGGCAATTCAGAATTTGAATTTAATGCATGGTTTTGAGGAAACACTAGGGTTAAAAATAAAAGCAAATTACTTTTAATCGTAGGGCGATAGCTAAGGATTTATTTCCAAAAAGATTCCTCGTAATTATAATATAAAATATGTTGTTGACTATTTACTAGCTTGCGTTAGCGATTGAAACGGCATCCTTTTTATGCTGAACTTGTTTCAGTATCTTTAGGTAAATTAAATTGATTTAAATAGAAAAATCAGATGCTGAACTTAATTCAGCATAAAAAGATACAGTGTAAAGCGCGACCTTTAGGGAACGCCTAAAAAAAATATTTATGAAAGTAGCAATAATTGGAGCAGGAAGTTTAGGACAATCTATCGCCAAAGGTTTATTAAAAAATAAAGTAGTTAGTTCTTTATACTTAACAAAAAGAAATACAAATTCTATTAAAGATTTTAACAACTTTAGTGAAGTAATTTTAACTTCTGATAACGAGGAAGCTATTAAAAATTCTGATATTTTAATTTTTGCAGTGCAACCAAGACATTTAGAAAATATCTTAAACAATGTAAAACCACTTCTAAAAGAAAATCATGTTTTAATTTCTGTAATTACAGGATTTTCTATTGCAAAAATAGAAGCTATTGTTGGGGGTGATAAATTTATTATTCGCTCTATGCCAAATACTGCCGCTTCTGTTGGACAATCTATGACCTGTCTTTCTCCGAATACAAAAGGGAAAGAAAAGGTAGAATTGGCTAAAACTATTTTTAATAGCTTAGGGCTTTCTATGGAAATTCCGGAAGAACAATTACAAGCAGCTACCGTTATTTGTGCAAGCGGAATTGCTTTTTGGATGCGCTTAATTAGAGCAACAACTCAAGGTGCTATTCAATTAGGCTTTGAAGCGGATGTAGCGCATGAATTAGCCATGCAAACTTGTTTTGGAGCAGCTACTTTACTGAAAGAATCTGGCAGACATCCAGAAGCAGAAATAGACAGAGTTACCACTCCTGGTGGTTGTACTATAGAGGGATTAAACGAAATGGAACACCAAGGTTTAAGCTCTTCTTTAATTACAGGAATTAATAAATCTTTTGAGAAAATCAACCAAATAAAAAACTAATATTATGCCATTATTTAATGTTTACCCACTATACGATGTTACCCCTGTAAAAGCTAAGGGTGTTTATGTTTATGACGAAAACAAAACGGAATATTTAGATTTATATGGTGGGCATGCTGTAATTTCTATTGGGCATGCACATCCAAAATATGTAAAAGCAATCACAAATCAAGTTGAAAAATTAGGCTTTTATTCTAATGCTATTCAGAATCCTTTACAGGTTGAATTAGCTGATAAATTAGAAGCGCTTTCCGGTTGTAAAGATTACCAATTGTTTTTATGTAATTCTGGTGCAGAAGCCAATGAAAATGCTTTAAAAATAGCTTCTTTTAAAACCAATAAATCTAGAGTAATTGCCTTTAAAAATGGTTTTCATGGTAGAACTTCTGCTGCGGTTGCTGCCACCGATAATAAAAATATTATTGCACCGATTAATGCACAACAAAAAGTTACCTTTTTAAATTTAAACGATATTGAAGCTGTAAAAACAGAACTAGAAAAAGGTGATGTTTGTGCCGTTATTGTAGAGTTTATTCAGGGAGTTGGAGGTTTAGACCAAGCAACTGCTGCGTTTTTTGAACAAGTAGATGTTCTTTGTAAAGCAAACAATACCTTTTTTATTGCGGATGAAGTGCAGACTGGTTATGGTAGAACTGGTAAATTCTTTGCTTTTCAGCATTATAATGTAACTCCAGATGTTATCTCTATTGCAAAAGGAATGGGAAATGGTTTTCCGATTGGTGGCATTTTAATTCACCCAAGCATTGAAGCAAAATTTGGAATGTTAGGCACTACTTTTGGAGGGAATCATTTGGCGTGTGCTGCTGGTTTATCGGTACTAAATGTTATTGAAGAACAAAACTTAATAGATAATGTAAACGAGATGTCTTGCTACTTTATAAAAATAGCTAAGACAATTCCGCAGATAAAAAATATTAAAGGAAAAGGTTTAATGCTTGGTTTAGAATTCGACTTTGAAGTTGGAGATTTACGCAAGAAATTAATTTACGATTATCAAATTTTTACAGGAGGCGCAATGAATAAAAATTTATTGAGAATTTTACCTCCATTAACAATAAAGAAAGAGCATATCAATCAATTTTTTGAAGCTTTGGTTGATGCTTTAGGGGAATAAATAAATTTAAACGCAAAGGACGCAAAGTTTTTCGCGGAGTTCGCAAAGTTTTTCTGTAAACTGCAACTGTAAACTGAATACTATAAGAATATGAATACGTTATTATCAATTGAAACTAGAAACGCTGTTTTACTAACAATGGCAGAACTGCTAGAGCAAGAAAGAGCAGCAATAATAGCTATCAACAAAAAAGATTTAGAGGCTTATAAAGGAGATGACATTTCTATGTTCGATCGTTTAAAAGCAGATGACACTAAAGTTGATGAAATGATTGCTGCGGCTAAACATTTGGCTTCTCAAGAAGATCCTGTGGGTGTAGAACGTTTTAGTTTTAAGCATGATAACGGAATGCAAGTGTATAATAAAACGGCTTCTTTTGGAACCATTCTTATTATTTATGAATCGAGACCAGATGTTACCGTTGAAGCTGCAGGAATTGCGTTTAAATCTGGAAATAAAATATTATTAAAAGGTGGAAAAGAATCGTTAAATTCTAACTTAAAAATTGTAGCCTTATGGCACGAGGCTTTAAAAAAGCACAATGCTGCTACAGATTGGGTAGAATATTTACAATTCAATAGGACAGAAACACAGGCTTTTTTAGAGAAACCAACGCAAAAGGTAGATTTAATTGTACCTCGTGGTGGAGAACGTTTAATTGCTTTTGTAAAAAAACATGCTACTTGCCCCGTTATAATTAGCGGACGAGGAAACAACTTTGTGTACGTAGAAAAAGAAGCCGATTTAGATATTGCTGTTGAAGTAATTATCAACGGAAAATCTAAAATCTCTGCATGTAACGCCGTTGACAAAGTGTTAATTGATAAAAACCTTCCGAATAAAAAAGCATTTATCAATAAATTGATTTCAAAATTAAATGAAGCAAAAATTCAGGTTTTGGGTGATGTAACTGTGGCTAAAAATCATAACTTAGAGCAGATTTCATCAAACGAAGTTTGGTATGAAGAGTTTTTAGATTATAAAATTGTGATTGGTGAAATTGCTTCAAATTCTGATGCTATAGCCATGATAAATAAATATGCTGGCGGACATTCATCTGCTATTATTACAAAGGATATTGAGAAAGCAAAAATATTTATGGAAAACGTAGATACGGCTGTTGTGTATCATAACGCTTCTACTCGTTTTACAGATGGTGGTCAATTAGGTTTGGGTGGCGAATTAGCAATTAGCACAGACAAATTGCACCAACGCGGACCAATCGGTTTGCAACACTTGGTAACCAATAAATGGTACGTTCATGGAAATGGACAAGTACGAAATTAACAGTTTTACTGTGCCGATTGGTGGTAAAAACTTTAACCATTTACAACTTATCAAGAAAAAAATAAATAGAAAAATTAAGAAGTAAAACTCGTAATTAAACACAATGCAAAAAAAGAAACGCATTTTACTAAAAATAGGTTCTAACACCCTTACAAAAGAAACCGATAATATTTCGAGAGGAAAAATTGAAGATCTTGCAAATCAAATTGCAAAACTACAAGATACCTGCGAGTTTATTATTGTTAGTTCTGGAGCAATTGCGGTAGCTAAACAGTTTGTGAAATTAGAAGGTAAACACGAAGAAGTTTTTGTAAAACAAGCTTTGGCTTCTATTGGTCAGCCACATTTAATTAGAATTTATCAAGAAATATTTAGAGAATATGGTTTATTGAGTTCTCAATGCCTGCTCTCCTACTCTGATTTTGAAAAACAAGACAGTAAAGTAAATATTGTAAATACTATAAATGTATTGATTCATAATAATTACATTCCTATTATTAATGAAAATGATACTGTTGCCACTGATGAAATAAAATTTGGTGACAATGATAAATTGGCGGCTTTAACTGCTACTTTATTAAATGTTGATTTGTTGATTATTGCCACAAACACCAACGGAATTTACACCAAAGAGTCTTTTAAAAATAATGCTCCAGAAACTATTTTAGAAGTTGATAATTTTGAAGAGTTACTAAAAGAAGTGGTGAGCACAAAATCTACTCACGGAAGTGGTGGAATGGGTTCTAAAATTGAAGCAGCCGCACTTGCAAAAAATGCAAACATAGAAACATGGATTGTAAACGGTTTGGAAGATAATTTTATGACCAATGCTTTTGAAAATAAAATTCCGTTTACAAAAATAAAATAACACCACACAATACAAGGGATTTAAACCTTTTGCAAAAAAAACACAATGAAAAATTACACCTCCATAAACGACATAGAACATATTGACAATTGGATTCAAGAAGCCAAAGAATTGAAAAGAAAACCATTAAATAACAATCATTTAGGAAAAAATAAAACCTTAGGATTGTTGTTTTTCAATTCTAGCTTACGTACGCGTTTAAGTACACAAAAAGCAGCTTTAAATTTAGGTATGGATCCTATTGTAATGAATGTAACCGGAGATGCTTGGGGAATAGAATTTGAAGATGGAACTGTAATGAACGGTACCACTGCAGAACATATAAAAGAAGGTGCTGCTGTAATTTCTCAATATTGTGATATTATTGCTGTAAGAGCTTTTCCTACATTAACAGATAAAGAAAAAGACGAATCTGAAGAGGTTTTAAAATCTTTTGTAAAATTTGCTTCCGTACCCATTGTAAGTATGGAAAGCGCAACGGGTCATCCGTTACAAGCATTAACGGATGCGATTACTATTTCTGAAAATACGACTAAAAAGAGACCAAAAGTAGTATTAAGTTGGGCACCACACGTTAAAGCTTTACCACATGCTGTTGCCAATAGTTTTACTCAAGCGATGCAGAAAATGGATGTTGAGTTTGTAATTGCAAATCCGGAAGGTTATAATTTAAACCCAGAAATTACTAAGAACACTCCTGTTTATCACAACCAAGAAGAAGCTTTTAAAGATGCTGATTTTGTGTACACCAAAAATTGGAGTTCTTATGAAGATTATGGACAAATTTTAAAAACCGATTTGGATTGGATGATTACCAAAGATAAAATTGGTGCTGCAAAATTTATGCACTGTTTACCCGTTAGAAGAAATGTGGTTGTTGATGATGCCGTTTTAGATTCTGATAGCTCTTTGGTTATTGAACAAGCAAATAATAGAACGTATGCTGCTCAGTTGGTGTTGAAAAAAATATTAGAAAACAACTAAAGTCATTGCGAGGCACGAAGCAATCTGTTATTTGATTAATAGATTGCTTCGTCATTCTTCCTCGCAATGACTGAAACTTAATAAAAATGGAAAAACTATCAATCATAAAAATTGGAGGAAACATTATAGAAGATGAAACTTCTTTAAATGCTTTTCTAAAATTATTTTCTAATTTAGAAGGAAAGAAAATACTTGTTCACGGAGGTGGAAGACGTGCTACTCATATTGCCTCTAAATTAGGTATAGAATCTAAAATGGTGAATGGTAGACGTATTACAGATGCCGAAACTTTAGAAGTTATTACCATGGTTTATGGCGGCTTGGTAAACAAAAATGTGGTGGCTAAACTACAAGCTTTACAGGTAGATGCTATTGGTTTAACTGGAGCAGACATCAACAGTATAAAATCAGAAAAAAGACCGGTAAAAGAAGTCGATTTTGGTTTTGTAGGTGATGTAAAAAAAATAGCTTCACATTCTATTGATAAATTAATAAAAGCAGATTTTACACCAATTTTTTGTGCTATTACGCATGATGGAAATGGACAATTATTAAACACCAATGCAGATACCATAGCAAGTACCATTGCAGTTGGAATGAGTGAAATCTATGAAACATCAATTTATTATTGTTTTGAATTAAATGGAGTTTTAAAAGATTTTAACGATAAAAATTCTGTTATAAAAAGCATCAATACAAATTCTTATAAAGAGTTATTAGATGCTAAAATTATTACTGACGGAATGATTCCTAAATTAGACAATTGTTTTGATGCTTTAAATAATGGAGTAACAAGAGTTAATATTGGTAATACTTCTATGTTGACAAAAGAAAACAATAATTTTACAACAATTACATTATAATGATGAGTATTGAAAAATTAACAGAAAAAGCAATCTCTCTTTTAAAAAATCTGATTGAAACCCAATCATTTTCTAGAGAAGAAGACAAGACAGCAAAATTGATTGAAGGATGGTTTATAGAAGAAAACATTCCGTATATAAGAACAAAAAATAACGTTTGGGCAACCAACAAATATTTTGATGATAGCAAACCAACTTTATTGTTAAATTCTCATCATGATACGGTGCATCCAAATACAGCCTATACAAACGATCCGTTTAAAGCTATAGTAGAAGATGGAAAATTATATGGTTTAGGATCTAATGACGCCGGTGGATGTTTAGTGTCTTTAATGGCAACCTTTACCAATTTTTATGCACAAGAAAATCTAAAATATAATTTGGTTATTGTAGCATCTGCAGAAGAAGAAGATTCTGGTCCGGACGGGTTAAATAGCATGTTAAAAATAATTCCGCATATAGATGTGGCTATTGTTGGAGAACCTACATTAATGAATTTAGCCGTTGCAGAAAAAGGTTTGGTTGTTTTTGATGCTGATGTAGCAGGAACTCCAAGTCATGCGGCACATCCAAATGATAACAATTCAATATACAATACCATTGAAGTTTTACAATGGTTTAAAGATTTTAAATTTAAAAAAACTTCAGAAGCTTTAGGTGATGTAAAAATGACGGTAACTCAAATTTCTGCTGGTTCTCAGCACAATGTTGTACCTGCACATACCAATTTAGTAATTGATGTACGAGTAAACGACGCATATTCTAATCAAGAAATTGCAGATATTTTACAAGAAAAATCACCTTGTACCACAATTACTCCTAGAGGTTTAAAACTAAATTCCTCTTCTATTTCTATAGATCACGATTTAGTAAAAGCTGGAATTGCCATGGGCAGAGAAACATATGGTTCTCCTACAATATCAGATCAAGCTTGTTTAAGTTGCGAATCTCTAAAATTAGGCCCTGGTGATAGTACTCGCTCTCATTCTGCAAATGAATTTATATATTTGGCAGAAATTGAAGAGGGAATTCAAATTTATGTAGAATTATTAAAACGTGTAATTGTATAAATAATAATGTTTTTCCTGCAAGGTTTCTAAAACCTTGTAGGTATAAAAAATATCTTGCGAGGTTTCAAAATTCTTGTAAGTCTTTAAATTAATAATGTAATAATACCTACAAGGTCTTTAAGACCTTGCAGGATAAATAGAAAAATATGAAACTTTGGGATAAAGGATTTTCAATAGATCAACAAATAGAAAAATTTACAGTGGGTAACGATAGAGAAATTGACATGCATATTGCAAAATATGATGTTCAAGCTTCTTTAGCGCACGCAATAATGCTAGAATCTATTGGCATTATTACTGCCGATGAATTGAAAGATTTAAAAAGAGGATTGCAAGAATTAGCAGACGATATTGAAAAAGGAACCTTTGTAATAGAAGAATCTTTTGAAGATGTACACTCTAAAATTGAATGGGAACTTACTAATAAATTAGGTGAAGTTGGTAAGAAAATTCATACAGCTCGTTCTAGAAACGACCAAGTTTTAGTTGCACTTCAATTGTATTATAAAGAAAATTTAGCTGTTATAAATGATAAAACTAAAACGTTATTTGATACCCTTTTAGGTTTAGCTGAAACACATAAAGAAAGCTTATTACCAGGGTATACGCATTTACAAGTTGCCATGCCATCATCTTTCGGATTGTGGTTTTCTGCGTATGCAGAATTATTAATTGACGATGTTTATATGTTAAATGCGGTATCTAGAGTTGTAGACCAAAATCCTTTAGGCTCTGCTGCTGGTTATGGTTCTTCTTTTCCTATTGACAGAGAATTAACGACCAAAGAATTAGAATTTGCAACCATGAAATACAACGTAGTGGCTGCACAGTTAAGTAGAGGAAAAAGTGAACGTTCTATTGCTTCCGCCTTAGGTGGATTGTGTAACACCATGTCTCGTTTTGCTATGGACGTTTGTTTGTATATGAGTCAAAATTTTGGTTTTATCACTTTTCCTGATGAATTAACAACCGGAAGTAGCATTATGCCACACAAGAAAAATCCAGATGTTTTTGAGTTGATTCGTGGAAAATGTAATAAAATTCAGGCTCTACATACAGAAATGGTAATGATTACAAATAATTTACCAACGGGTTATCACAGAGATTTTCAATTATTAAAAGAAAACATCATCAATGCTTTTGAGGATGTAAAAGATATTTTAGACATCTTTAACTACTCTATTCAACAAGTAATTGTAAAAGACATTGATTTAAATGATGAAAAATATCAGTATTTATTTACGGTAGATAGCATCAATAATCTAGTAGTTGAAGGTATGTCTTTTAGAGAAGCCTATCAAAAAATTGGCGGACAAGTTCAAGCAGGAACTTACAAACCAGATTTAGGAAAACAACATACGCATGTTGGAAGTATTCATAATTTGAGTTTAGATAAGATTCGTGAGAAATATCCGAAGTAAAAATATTGTTCTATACAATTAAAATTGACTATCTAAAAATAAAAAGCCTTGTTTACAAATTGTAGACAAGGCTTTTTATTTATGGAATCTTTAAATATTTTATTTCTTAAAAATAGAAATTCACTCCTACATCTGCACTAAATACATCATTTACACCAACATCTTTTGATGTAATTGTATACCATAAATACGTTTCTACTGTTCCTATTTCAATATAAAAATCTAACCCTTTTATTATTTTTGATTTCTTAAAATCTTTATGAATTAAACCACCTCCATACAATGTAAAATGAAAAGCATTCGGTACATAATATCCTTCAGGATATATGCCAGGTAGCGTAGTAAAAGACATGGTTCCTATATCATAAGTGGTAGTAAAACCAGCTATAGGAGTTATCGTTAAATTTTTTCCTATTTCTTTTCTAAAAATAGGAAAAGTATTTTTTATTGTAATTAAATGTATTCTATCTGCTTTAGATACGGATGACGGAACATACCCATATAATAATTCTGAATACAATACTTTATTGAATAACTGATACCCTGCCCCAACAGAGACAAGCCCAATATTCCCGCCAAATTGCATTTTCACATAATCTGGTACATACCAAGACTTCTCTTTACTTAAATTGGCTTCTTGTGCATTTAACTTAGTAAAAACTAAAAATACAAGGGATACTATTAATACGTTTTTAATCTTCATCTCAATTTATAATTCTATCATTTCAATATTAAAAGTATCATCTTTTACGCTTATAATACCATATTCAGGTTCTTTAAGCGAAGGCACTGTTAAATAAGTGGGCTTACCTTCTTCATAAAAATAGCTATGATTATGTCCGTTTATAACTAATGAAACATTATTATCTTTTAATATAGCCTCATATTTATCTCTCATCTCACCTTTAAAATGCAGGCTTGTAAAAGGAATATGGGCAATTTGAAATACTTGGTTATACTTAGCATGATCGCTTAATTCTGATGCTAACCAATCAAAATCTGGATCTTTATTACTTTCCCAAATGATATCATCAAAAAGAACAAACTTGTTATTATTAAACACGAAGGAATAATTAAGATCACCAAACATTTCTTGGTAAACAATACTTCCATTTGCATTATAATCATGATTTCCTATAACCGTTAAGTAAGGTTTTTTAAGTTTTTCCATGATATCATAAAAAATATCAAACTCTTTTAATAATGCTTGATCTGCAATATCACCTCCAAAAATAACAAATGTAATATCATCTCTTTTGTTAATATCGTCTACAACAGCACTAAGGTTGTTGTAATAATAATGAACATCTGTAACGAAAGCGAATTTAAAGTCTTGAGACTCCAATTTAATATTCTCTAATAATTTTAAATTTTTTTCAGTCGTGTTTCTTTTCGCTGTTTTTACATTTGCATCATAAACGCTATATTCAAAAAGATTATCGCAGTTAAAAAAAGTAAATGCAATAGCAAATAATACTATAATTTTTAAAGGTTTCATTTAATTTTATCTCTATTTTAAGAAGTTATAAGCAAAATTATTCATTTTATAGACGATAAAAAAGTAGGAACTTACAATAAATAAAAATAAACTTTTTAGTACTAATTTTACATCTTAATAATCAAACAACAAGCAGTAAAACTTGAAAAATAAAATTGATAAAACAACATTTTATCTTAGTGATTTATATTAATTATCGTTGTACATAGGTAGAGATTAACTTACTACATTGTTTTTATTTTTAGAAAATTACTCACATTTTAATTTTATCCCTTATCTTTAACTCTTAACCCCTAAAAAAAATATACATGTTTTGGTATCATCCAGATTTAGAACGATTAGAAAATCATATTCAAGAATTAGAATATGATCCCAAAACAATTTTTTATGGAAGCTCTACCCTAACCTTATGGGATGATTTAACCACTATTTTTAGAGAGCATAATCCTGTTAACTTAGGTTTTGGCGGCTCTACTTTAGCGGCTTGTACTTGGTTTTTTGATCGTATTTTTGAAAACATAGAAGAAATAGATGCTATTGTAATTTATGCCGGTGATAACGATTTAAGTGATGGAAGACATCCGGAAGAAGTTCTCTTATTTTTAGAAAATATATTATTAAAAATTAGAACTAAATATGGCAATATAAAATGCTCCTATATTTCTATAAAACCTAGTGTAGCAAGAAACCATTTACTAGAAAGTATTCATTATACAAATAACAACATAGAAAAATTAATGTCTAAAGATGATAATTTTCATTTTGTGAATATTTATGATGCTTTATTAGATAAAAAAGGAAAACCCAATAGCAAATATTTTGAAGAAGATGGACTACACTTTAATGCCAAAGGTTACAAACTGTTAACAAAAACACTTCTAATGTATCCTAAAATTTTTCCTCAAAAAATATTCGAAAAAATGTATTAAAAGAGTACCTTGATGGAAAATTAATTTTCAGTGAAAAGAGAATATCATAAATGGTATAGTCCTAATCTTGAAAAAGAAATGGAATTGCTTGTATTTGGGTATGCAGGCCCAAAAGTGCTGTTTTTCCCTCCGAGAATGGGACGGTTTTATGATTATGAAAACTGGAAAATTATAGCTTCTTTAGAGCAGAAAATCAAAAATGGAAATTTACAAGTTTTTTGTGTAGATAGTGTAGATTTAGAATCTTTTTATAATAGTTTTAAAGACCCAGGATATCGTATTTACAGGCATATTCAGTATGAAAACTATGTTATAGAAGAAGTGTTACCTCTCGCTAATTTAATCAATTCAAATAAAAATGTTATTTCTGCCGGTTGCAGTTTAGGCGCCTATCATGCCGTAAATATTGCCATGCGTCATCCTAATTTATTTACTAAAGTTGTAGGAATGAGTGGTCGGTACGATTTAACAAAATCTAGTGGATACTTTAAAGATTTATTAAGTGGCTTTCATAATGATTTTGTCTATTTTAATATGCCTAACCAATACTTAAAAAATTTAAACGACCCAAATTTAATTGAGCAATTAAGTAAAATAGATATTATATTAGCCATCGGAAAAGAAGATTCTTTTTTAGAAAGTAATTACAAATTATCTAATATTTTACAGGAAAAAGGAATTCCACACCACTTATTTGAATGGCAAGAAGAAGCACACAGAGCTTGCTATTGGAGAACAATGGTAAACATTTATTTTTAAAATTAAAATTATGAAACTAAGACTTATTTTTTTCTTTATGATGATATCCTTTGGAAAATTACTAGCGCAAAATGAAATTATCCCTCTTTGGAAAACCATACCTAATAGCATAGAAACTTCAGAAAAAGAATCCTTAGAACAAGGAGCTATCATTAAAATTTTTAAAGTTAAAAAGCCTACATTAGAAGTGTATGCACCTGCAAAAAACAACGCAACAGATAAAGCCATTATTATTTGTCCTGGAGGAGGATATAATTTTTTAGCCTATGATTGGGAAGGAACAGATATGGCCAAATGGTTTAATAGTAAGGGTATTACTGCTTTTGTTCTAAAATACAGACTACCAAACTCTAAATCTTTAATCACCTCAAATAAAGCACCATTGCAAGATGCGCAAAGAGCTATAAGATGGGTTCGTTTTAATGCTAAAAAGATGGGAATTAATCCAAATAAAATTGGTGTAATAGGTTTTTCTGCAGGAGGACATTTAGCATCCACTTTAGGAACTCAATTTAATACACCCAACGATTTTAAAGAAGAAGCTCTTGATACCATTTCTGCAAGACCAGACTTTATGGCTTTAATTTATCCTGTAGTTACTATGAAAGATGATTATACCCACAAAGGTTCTCGTAAAAACTTATTGGGTAAAAATCCTTCTAAAGAATTAATAGTACAATATTCAAACGAATTACATGTTACAGAAAACACTCCTCCTACTTTTTTAGTGCATGCTTCTAATGACCCAGCAGTTCCTGTAGAGAATAGTTTACAGATTTACAAAGCATTAAATGACAAAGGGGTAAAAGTAGAAATGCATATTTATCCGACAGGAAAACACGGATTTTCTTTAGCTATTAACCAAGAAGGATATTTACATACTTGGTTAGATAGAATGTCTGATTGGTTGAAAAGTATTTAGGTCTTAAACTGTTTTTTCTAAAATATAGTCTCTATGACTCTCTCAATTAGAATGCTATTGGGTTTCTAGTTTAAATAGAGTTACATTGATTGTTATCAAGTACAAACTAAAAATTAAAGAAGTTTTAAATAAATAAAAGTCGATTAATTTTATACCTTCTTGTAACAAATAAACATCAAAATGACTGATTATTTTCATTTCTTTTTCCTTACTAATTCAATATAAAATAGAATCACAGCTAAGGATATAATTAGATTTTCTATCTTTTATTAAGAAAAAAATAATTTAACATTACTTATCTTATTTACAACCCGTTACGGTTCAATTAACTCCCAAACCTATTTGCTATTTGATAATAATTTATCAATAATTACGATAGAAAATATTCCTTAAATATAAGATATACTACTAATTTTAATATACCAACGTTAGTATTATTAGTAAAACTAGCAATACTGTATTTACAATTTCTACCCATACCCCAAAAGTTACAACTTTAGATCAAAAAAAAACCACCATAAGTACATCTCTTATGGTGGTTTTTTCATCCTAGTGATTATAAAAACATTAACAACCTCAACCAATTGATCATCAATATTAAAATAAAACTATTTGAAAAGTTTCTTAACAAACTGTTTTCCCTTAGAATCTTTAACTCTTAAAATGTATAAGTTTTTAGATTTAAAATATTTAGAAGGAATAATAATTTTATCAGCAGTAGATGTATCCGACAAAATAATTCTTCCAATAATATCTGAAATCTGATAAGTCACTGTATCATTAATTGTATTCAATTTAATTATTAAATCGTTATTACCAATAGGGTTTGGAAATACACTAATGTCTTTGCTTGAATACTGATCGGCTACAGATAATACACTTCCCTCTATAACATTTGCAAACTTTATTTCTTGAAAAAGGTTGTCAGCATATTTACCTCCTGTTGGACGCATGGCAACAACAAATTTGTATTTTTCAGCTGCTTCTAATTTAGTAGGTAAAGTTACTGCTATTGTTACATTTTGATCAACCCCTGGACTAACACTTACCGTTTTTGCATTACTCGGTAGATTTAAATTATCAGGTGTTTTTATAGTAACATTAATGTCTCTTGTTTCATTTGCTGTATACGTAAAATTAAAAGAATAGGTATTTGACGCATTACCAAAGTCCTCTGGAAAATCTTTAAAATGAACTACTTCTTGTGTTTGTGGCGGATCTACTACAGCATCACAAGTTGAAAATTCAACTTTAGTCCATCTTCCTCTAGAGAATGCAAAACCTCCATTTTCAGGGATTTTTCCATTAGAATGAGAACTAAATTCTACTTGAATAATATCACCATTTTTTACAGCCACATCTTCCCATGTTTTAGTTGTGGGAGTATAATCTACAGTTGTTTCTGGGTTTTGATACGTTCCAACTTCAGCACCTCCAACTTTTAACACATAAGTAGATTCACCATCTAATTCCGCCAATGTAGTTATGGTAAGGTTGTAAGTACCATCTTCTCCTGAGAAAGCTTTATTTACTGCTGCAAAAATATTTTTATGCTGTGCAGCATTAATAGCCATTGCATTGTTTCCATTGTCTTTGTACGCTTGAACAAAACCATCTATCAAAGTAATAGGAAAATCTAAAGCATTCATAGTAATTGTTTTACAATCAGTTCCCGAACCACAATCTTCTCCTATTTGTACAGATTCTGGAGTAAGAATATTTTTAGCAGCAGCACCTTGACTGGCCTGGTATAAAACCAATCTATCTACACTATGTCCTTTAGATCTACCTCCATATTCAAATGTATATTCTCCAGCAGTATCAAAAGCAGCCCAAATGGTCATACTATTTACCGTAGCTCCATTAACATTTGTTTCGCCATTTGTATCATAAACAAAATCTGATTTTTGCACCCACATTTTTGTAGGTTTGGTTAAAGTATATTCCGTACCTGCTTTTTTCCCAAAGAAACGAACTCCATCTCCTTTAATAAAAGCCCAAGCATCGTTAGCAGCATCTCCCGAAGTTGCTTGAGGGTCTCTCACATTTCTCCACTGAAAACGGTATGTACCAGGAGTATTAATTTTTATTTTATACCCTATCATATTTTCCTCTACTTGACTATTAAAGTGATTTGGGCCAACATATCTTAAATATCCGGTTCCTGTAGGAGAAGTAGTACCAACAGTTCCTGTTTCTAATTTAAAACCTGCGGCAACATAATTTATAGCACTTTCTGCCTCTATAACTAAAAGTCCGTTTTCTTCTTCAAAAGAGCAACCAAAATCAGCTACCGGCTTTAATTCAACCGTAACCAAAACAGTATCAGAAAAACTACCATCTTGCGTATTTGCAGTAATTGTTGTAGCTCCTTCTTTAATGGTTTTAACTTCTCCACCTTCATTTACAGTTGCCACAGTTTCATCACTAGAACTCCAAGTTATTGTTTGGTTAGATACATTTGCAGGCGTAAATGCAGTAGAAATATTTATTGTTTCTCCTATAATTACACTAGCCGCAGCGGTAGTAATTTCAAAACCTGTAACAGGGTAATACACTACAGTTATTACAGAAGTATCAGAAAAACTACCACTTTCAGTAATCCCTGTAATAGTAGCAGTACCTTCTGCTATTGCAGTTACAACTCCCTCATTATCAACTATAGCAATTAAATCATCACTAGAGGTCCAAACAACTGTTTTATTAGTTGCATTTGCCGGAGTAAATATTTTTCCTAAGGCCAAAGTTGTGTTTTTATGAAGTTCTTTACTTTCTGGAATAATACTAAACCCAACAACCGTTATATTTGTATTATTAGGTAATTGAACTAAGGCTACCCAGTCTGAAGTGGCGCTGCTTGGAGGTGTACCAATACTTTCATTTCCGCCGCCAGTAACTGTTGTTACTGATCCTTCTTCTAAATTACCTCCAGATCTTGGATTGAACCATTTTACATCAAATGTACCAGATTGTCCCGTTAAATCGATGTTTGTTGTTCCTCCGTTTTCTAAATAAATAACGTATGTTTTTCCTATTTCGGCTAAGCATCTATTCAAATTACCGCTGGCTAATGCATCATTGTTTTCCATTTTCCAATATTCAATTCCGTTCCCTTTAAAGAATTGTTGAACAGCTATTTTAGTCCAACCAAACATTGTTGAAAATCTTTCAAAATTTTCTGTTTTAAAATCTCCTTGAGATCCTCCATACCACATAACACCTGCTCCACCAGCAATTAAACCTTTCCACAAAATCTTTTTTCTGGCCTGTGGAATTACTTCATTATTATTGATATCTGCTGTAGTAAACATTCCTATGCTACCAGAGTTTTGCTCATCACTAGAAACTACCCATGGAGTGCCATTGTTCTTTGAATTATTTATCCATGTTTTATAACCTGATTTCCCGTCATAAGCATCATCATAATCACTTCCTTTGGAACTTTGGATAGAAGCTCCTGTAATTTTAGCATTGTTACTTAGTAAGTAATTGTAATACAATTCATGTTTACCTGGATATGTATGAAAAACTCTGTGAGATTGCCAAGGATCTATACTTGCCAACCAATCAATTCTTGGAATTGCCACAGAAGCATCGGTATTGTCTTTACCTCCAAACTCTTCTGAAATATTCCATTCAATAGCCAAATGATGACCAAATCTTGCAACCATTTCACGATAGTATATTTTTAACTGACTTAAATCTAATTTACTCCAGTTTTCTGCTTCGGCTAATTTAAAATGTAGCATTAGCCCATTTTTTTCTGCATGATCAAATACAATTTCCCATTGTTCTAATTTAGAAACATCATATTCGTATTTACTTGTTGAAGTAACCCAAGGAAAAATATTTTTATCATCACCACCATATAAAGACATAGACATTGCATTCATTTGTTGGTCTCTTAAATAATTTACAGCACCAATTAAATTTTTACCTTTTCCATTATCCCAAGTTGGGTCTCCTGTATTCCAGTCGCTTGCATGTGGATTATAGGAATGTTCCGTACAAAGGCCACAAGTATTTTTGTTAACTACATCATGATCAAAATCATCATAGTTTAATAAGTTTTCTGGAGAATCAGGTCCAAATTTTAAAAAGTATTCCCCTGTTTCAGCCCATTTTAAATAACGACGTTCATTACTTGTACCTGTAGTTTGGTATTGTAATCTTCCTTTTACTTTTAAATCTGGTAAGCTTGCGTTAGAAATAATTACGTTCCCTAAAGTACCACTTATATTATGTAAGGGTGCTGGCAATTCTTCCACCGTTTTTATAGCTACATCTGTACCTGTATAAAAAAGTACTTGATACGACCAATTACCAATAATATTTGGTCTTAAATATGCCTTATATTGATTTCCTGTTTTAGCATTTGTGTTGGCAGCATCTCCATCTGCTGCAAAAAAACCTGGAACATGTAATTCACTACCATCGGGTGCCGTAAAAATGACATCCATCCGGTTATTTCTAAAACTTGTTGTTGATTCTGTTATGGTATTTGGTAATGTAAGTACTGTTACAATTTTGTCCCATTTACGCAGAGGTGAATCTCCGTCAATACTAACAGATTGACTAAATCCCGTTAAGGAAAAAGTAATGATACTCATTACTAACAGAAATAGTTTTGATCTCGTATTTTTTTTTTTCATAATAATTAAGAATTGGGTTAAGTGTTGTTAAATGTATTATAAACTATGAAATCAGATTACCACAGAACAGTTTAATTAAGAAACATATGGTTAAATTAATATGGAATTCTTAATATTTACGGTGTAATTTTATTATAAACGATATATAAGTTATTAACTAACGAAAACTAAGGTTTTCTTAATTCGTAAAACCTAATATTTATAAGTCTTTAATTCTAAAAAAACTTAGGCTATTTATTCTTTACACATTAGCTAAATTAATCACCCAAAAATTGCCAAATTATCATTAAAAATGAGGTGAAAAAAAATAGATAAAAAAGTATCTTTGCATCCTCAAAAATAGAAAAATGCCAAAAATTGTATCTGTAAAACACTCCGAATTTGTACTAATTGGAGGAGGTATTATGACTGCCACATTAGCCATATTATTATATGAAAAATTTCCAGGAAAGAAAATAACCATTATAGAGAAATTACCTACAATGGCCTCAGAAAGTTCTGAAGCTTGGAACAATGCTGGAACCGGACATTCTGGAAATTGTGAACTAAATTATACTCCAGAAAAAAAAGGTGTTGTAAATATTGATAAAGCAATTAGTATTTCTCAACAATTTACAGAAACTTATAATTTCTGGAAAGACTGTGCAGAAAAAGGATATATCAACAATCTATCAAAATGCATTAGTGAAGTTCCTCTTCTTAGTTTTGTTAGAGGTAAAAAAGACATTGCTTTTTTAGAGAAACGCTATACTACTATGAAAGAACACCCTAATTTTAAGGACATGCTTTTTTCTAAAGATAACGAACAAGTAAAAGAATGGCTACCATTAATGATGGAGGGGCGTTCTGCAAAAGAAAGTGTTGCAGCCACCTATTTTAAAAAGGGATATGATGTTAATTTTGGTGAAATAGCAGAACAAATATTTCGTTATTTAAAAAAACAAGAGCACGTAGAATTATTGAATCATAGCAATGTGTACAACATTCAAAAGTCTAAAAGAGACCGTTGGGTAGTGAGTATAAAAGGACAAAATGTAGGTAAACATTGGATGTTGGCATCCAATTACCTTTTTATAGGTGCTGGAGGCGGATCATTACCTCTACTAGAAAAAGCGAATATTAAAGAAGCGAAAGGATATGGAGGTTTCCCTATTAGTGGCCTTTGGTTGCGTTGCACCAATCCAGAAATTATAGAAAGACATCATGCAAAAGCCTATGGAAAAGCCGGACGTGGTGCTCCACCAATGTCTGTACCTCACATGGATTCTAGAATGATAAACGGAAGAAAAGAATTGTTATTTGGCCCTTTTGCTGGTTTTACAACAAAGTTTTTAAAACATGGTTCTATGTTTGATTTGCCAAGGTCTGTAGAATTTGATAATATTATGAGTCTATTAGGTGCCGGATACCAAAACTTACCGCTTGTAAAATATCTTATTCAACAAGTCCGTTTATCCTTTAAAGATAGAATGGATGAGTTAAGAGCTTTCTACCCTGAAGCAGATAATGATGATTGGAAAACGGTTGTTGCAGGACAACGTGTTCAAATTATAAAACGCAATAAAAAAGGATTTGGTAAACTAGAATTTGGAACGGAAATTATAGTTTCTGAAGATAAAAAAATTGCAGCCCTTTTAGGTGCTTCTCCAGGAGCTTCTACTTCATATTCCGTAATGAAGGAAGTATTTAATAGAAGTTTTAAAAGTTAAAAAAGTTATGAATATAGTAGTTTTAGATGGATATACATTAAACCCTGGCGATCTTAATTGGCAAGGAATAGAACAGTTTGGTTCTTTAAAAATATATGATAGAATTAGTTTAGATGAAGAAACTATTATTAAAGCTATTGGCAAAGCAACGGTTGTGTTTACCAATAAAACGCCCTTAACAAAAAGTATTCTTCAGAAAGTGCCACACGTTACCTATATAGGAGTTTTAGCTACTGGTTATAATGTAGTTGATGTAAGTTATGCGAAAGAATTAGGAATAACAGTAACAAATATTCCTGCATATAGCACCCGATCGGTTGCACAATTTACCATGGGCTTATTGCTAGAAATGTGCCATAATATAGGAAAACATAATACAGCTGTTCAAAATAGAAAATGGATAAATAGTGCTGATTTTTCATTTATAGAAACACCTTTAATAGAATTGGTTGGAAAAACTATTGGGATTATTGGTTTTGGTAGTATCGGACAAGCAACTGCAAAATTAGCAGAAGCTTTTGGATTACATATTTTGGTACATAGCAGAACTAAATATCCTGAACTTGAAACAGCCAATTGCCGTTATGTTCCATTAGATCATTTGTTTGAAAAAGCAGACATTATTAGCTTACACTGTCCGCTTACGGAAAGCACAGATGGAATAATTAATAAAAATAATATTGCAAAGATGAAGGATGGCGTATTAATTATTAACACCTCTAGAGGTGGATTAGTAGTTGAAGAAGACCTTAAGAACGCACTTAATTCAGGTAAAGTAGCAAGCGCTGCGGTAGACGTAATTTCTGCAGAACCTATGTTAGAAAATAATCCATTATTAAATGCAAAAAACTGCATTATAACACCACATATTGCTTGGGCACCGAAAGAAGCTCGTACCAGATTAATGCAAACTGCAGTGCTAAATTTAGAAGCATTTTTAAATGGAAACCCCGTAAATGTGGTGAATTCTTAGAAGTAGTATTTTTTAGATTTTCTTAAACTTTTCAATCAATAAAACATTACCAAAAATCATAGTAAAAGCATAGCCCACATCTTCAATAGGTATTGTTAACAAACGAATACCAAGATTTTCTGCATTGTTATACCATACGATAGGCTCATCAATTCCTGTACCTGTTAGAACTCCATTTACAATAAAAAAAGGAATTAAAATGATAAGGAAAGAAATATAGAATCTTTGCAATTGTTTTAATCCGAAGAAAAAACCAATCACCAAAACAAAAAGCAGAAAGATGTAATTTACAAAAGTATATGCTTTGTCTGTATTCAGAAAAATTACTGGCAGTAAAATTACAATAAAAAAGAGTGTAATAGACTTCGTAAACTTTTCTGAAATTAACAATTTAGGTTTAAAATACTCCAGTGAATAATGAATAAATAAACTTGCATACGGAATACAGATAAAGAACATCCATTCATCAATTGGCATTCCAAAAAGCAAGAAATTTAAGTGATAATCTGGATTAAACCCCCAAACTCCGTTGGCTGTAAAAATAGCATCCCAAATTAAAAAAACGATAGAAATAAGTATTAAAGAAAGAAAAACCGCTTTCCAATGTTTAATAAATCGCATTTTTTTTTCGAAAGAATACAATAACGGAATACTAATAGAACCAAGATTTAAAAGCAGATATAAATACACTATATTTTTGGTTTTTTAAAATATTTAAAAGGAACAAATAACATTCCAAAACACTCTCCTTCTTCTTTTCCTAAATGTTTATGATGAATTTTATGAGCTTTTCTCAATCCTTTTAGATAACGATTATTGGTGTGTTTAAACCATTTAAAACGTTGATGAATTAAAACATCATGTACTAAAAAATATGCAATTCCGTAAAACAAAATTCCCAATCCTATAAAAAATAAATAAGTGTATTGGGTATAAGTTCCAAAGTAAAAAAGCAAAATACTAGGTGTTGCAAAAACCACAAAAAATGCGTCGTTTTTCTCAAAAACACCATTATATTTTGGTTGATGGTGATCTTCGTGTAGATACCATCCAAAACCGTGCATCACAAATTTGTGCGTACACCAAGTTACCCCTTCCATTAATAAAAAAACGCCAAGTGTTATAATTGCAAACATTATTTTATAATATTTAATTTATATTTCACATAACTTCTTGCTAGTAAATTAATCTTCATTGGGTCTGAAATACGTATTCTAGTATCCATAATTTTTTCTGATGGAACTTTCTTTAACTTTTTTAATAATCTTCTGTAATATCTATAAGCCATATAAACCCCAAATTTAGCCTCTACAGGTAGTTTAAGAATTCCGTTTTTGTAAGCAAAATCAAAATCGGCTTCAATTTCATCAATGATCAATTGCTTTGAAGCAGCATCTAATTGACCTAAATCAATATTTGGAAAATAAGAACGATTTAAGACTTCATAATCATCTTTTAAATCACGTAAAAAATTTACTTTTTGAAAAGCAGAACCCAAACGCATTGCAGCATCCTTTAATTCTTCAAACCTTTTATCGTCACCATCAACAAAAACTTTTAAGCACATTAAACCAACAACATCCGCAGAGCCATAAATATAAGCATCATATTCTTCTTTGGTTTGGTATTCAGTTTTATATAAATCTGCTTTCATACTCTTTAGAAATGCTTGTACCATTTCATCCGGAATTTTATATCTATTTACCGTTTGTTGAAAAGAATTTAAAATAGGATTTAAACTAATTCCGTGTTCCTTTGAAAGATAATAATCTCTTTCAAAATGCTCCATTAATAGTTCTTTATTATAATCATGAAAAGTATCTACAATTTCATCTGCAAAACGTACAAAACCATAAATATTATAAATATCTGTTCTAATTTTTGGAGATAACATATTTACAGCCAAAGAAAAGGAAGTACTATATTTTTTAGTAACCAACTTACTACAATCATTAGAAACACTGTCAAATAATTCTTTCATATTATTGTTGATTTTTAAAAATTAATGCTGATGCAATTTTTCCTGATATTAAAGCTGGAGGCACTCCTGGACCCGGAACGGTTAATTGTCCTGTAAAATACAAATTATTTACTTTACTACTTTTTATTTTTGGTCTTAAAAATGCAGTTTGCAAAAGTGTATTTGCCATTCCGTAGGCATTTCCTTTATAAGAATTGTATTCACTTTTAAAATCATTGACACAAAATGATTTTTTAAACAACACATGTTTTTTTACTTCTTGATTTGTTAATTTCTCAAATCTATCCATAATTTTATGAAAATATTCTTCCCTCAACCCCTCCGTATCTTCAATTCCGGGAGCTAAAGGAATTAAGAAAAAACCAGCTTCTTTTCCTTCGGGCGCAGAAGTTTTATCTGTAATAGACGTAAAATTTGCATAAAAAAGAGGATCTGTTGGCCACTGTGGAGTATCATAAATCTCTTTTGCATGTGCATCAAAATCGGTATCAAAAAACAGCGTGTGATGACTTACATTTTCTATTTTTTTATTAAAACCAACATAAAACAATAAAGAGGATGGAGCAAATGTTTTTTTATCCCAATAATTCTCAGAATATTGTCTAACATTTTTATCTAACAAAGTTTCAGTATGATGATAATCTGCACCACTTAAAACTAAATCAGTTTTAATTTCTTTTCCATTTACCAATAAACCAGTAACATTATTAGAAGTATCCGTTATAATTTTATCAACATTAGCATTCGTTTTAAAGGTTACTCCTAAACTTTCTGCTAAAGAAACCATACCTTCAATAACAGTATACATTCCTCCTCTCGGATGCCAAGTTCCAAGTCCGAAATCTGCATAATTCATAAAATTATAAAATGCCGGGGTATTATTGGGTTTTGCTCCTAAAAACAATACCGGAAACTCTAAAATCTTAATTAGCTTAGTACTTTTTATATTTTTTCTAACTTGTTTTCTTATGGTTGAAAAAAACTGAGAAACCCTTGCAATTGTTGTCGTGTTTACCAATTCTAAAGGCGAAACTCCTGGTTGATATACCAAGTCTTTTATAGCTGTATCGTAATTAGATTTTGCAGAATCTAAAAAGGTTTTTAAATGTTTTGCACTTCCTTTTTCTTCATTTTCAAAGAGTTCGTAAATTTCCTTTAATTCACTAGAAATTTTCATGGAAGAATTCTCTCCAAAATAAACTTCGTACCCTGGATTTAATTTATCTAAAATATAATAATCAGATGGTTTTTTACCAAAATCAGCAAAAAAACGTTCAAAAACATCTGGCATCCAATACCAAGACGGACCAATATCAAAAGTAAAACCGTCTTTTTTATATTGTCTTGCTCTACCTCCTAAAGTGTCATTTTTCTCTAAAACAGTAACATTGTAACCTTCTTTTGCCAAATAGCACGAAGCCGACAAAGCTGAAAAACCTGAACCAATGATATATATTTTCTTCATCACTATTTATTTTGTTTAACAAATATACATTATTATTAAACAAAAATACAACCACAATTAAATATTATAAGACTTTTAACAAATCTGAAATAGAATCGTATAGATGTATTTTTGAATTTAATGCAAGCTCTTTTACCTTGTTTACCTTTTGCCCTACCGCTATAAATGTTTTACCATAAGTGTTAGTAATCGTATTAATTTCATTAAAATACGCTTCAATTAAGTCATCATAAGGTCTTATAGTTAATGCGGTTACAAAACAAATTTCATTTTCACTCTCTAAAAAATAATCTAAATTATTTAAAGGTAAACTTTGGCCTAAATATACGGTTTGAAACCCTCTTAAAACTAGTTCGTAATTTAAATATAAAAGTCCTATTTCATGAATTTCATTTTCCGGAAGAAACAGTACATAGGTTTTTGAAGAGTTAGTTATGTTATATTGAATTTTTTCTGTGTTTATTAAAATTTTTTGAGTTATTAAATTCGAAATAAAATGCTCATGAGCTGGCTTTAAAGTATCTGTTTGCCACAGTACACCTACATGATTTAGAAAAGGCACAAACACTTCTTTAAAAATTTGTTTAAATGTTTTTTTTTGCAGAAGCTTGTTATAAGTATTGTTAAACAATAGTTTATCAAACTGAAACATCGCTAATTTTAAAGAATTAATAGCTTCATCATTTATTGAAATTGTAAAAGCCAATTCTCTAGATTGTAAAACAAGCTCTTCCTCAGACATTTTAGCTATCTTAGAAATCTTAAAATTATTATTATTTAACAAAACAATATTTAGAAGTTTCTGTAAGTTTTCATTAGTATAAAAGCGAATGTTTGTATCCGTTCTTTTAGGCACCAATAAATTATACCTTTTTTCCCAAATACGAATGGTATGTGCTTTTATCCCAGAAATATTTTCTAGGTCCTTGATAGTAAAATTTTGCTTAATATTGTTCAATCTATTTTATTTAAAGTTCAACAAAGTTAGATAAAAAAGAAAGAATAAAATATATTTTATAAAAATTGTAACAATTCATACATTTAAGCTACTTATAAGTAACTAACCAAAACTAACAAGTGCAGAAAGTTTTAGAAAAGAATTTTTTAGCGGATTTTGAACAAAATCAAAATATAGCACATAAAATTTGTAGAATTTATACTACAAACCAAAGTGCGCATAATGATTTATTTCAAGAGATAACTATTCAGCTATGGAAAAACTATCCGAAGTTTAGAGGAGATTCTAAATTTAGTACTTGGATGTATAGAGTAGCTTTAAATACGGCAATTTCGTTGTATAGAAAGTCTACTAGAAGAGTTAAAACACAAGACATTACTGATTTTGCTTACAAAATTAAAGCAACCCATTATGATGATACAGAAGAAATACAGTTAAAAGCGTTGTACAAAGCTATTCATCAGTTAAATGATATTGACAAAGCACTCATTTTCTTGTATTTGGAAGACAAACCTTATAAAGAGATTTCTGTAACGTTAGGAATATCTTCTGTAAATGCAAGGGTAAAAATGAACAGAGCAAAAGAAAAATTAAAAAACATCTTAAACCCATAACAGCATGGATTTATTAGAAAAATATAAAACAACTTGGAAAAATCAACCTGAAGAAGAAAATAAATTTTCTTCTGTTGATATCTATAAAATGACAAAATCTAAGTCGTCATCTATTGTAAAATGGATATTTATTATTGGTATTATAGAATTTGTTGGTTTAAATTCTCTGTACTTTTTTATAGACTTAGATGAAGCTTATGCTGAGTATAAAAAAATTGGATTAGAAAAATTTATATACATCTCTAATATATTATTCTATTTAGTGATTTTTTATTTTTTAATAAAGTT
Source organism: Polaribacter sp. Z014 (assembly GCF_023555435.1). Taxonomy (NCBI): domain Bacteria; kingdom Pseudomonadati; phylum Bacteroidota; class Flavobacteriia; order Flavobacteriales; family Flavobacteriaceae; genus Polaribacter; species Polaribacter sp. Z014. The sequence continues at coordinate 57,496 of NZ_JALCZP010000005.1, read as the reverse complement.
TTATTTAAATTATAAAAGCATATCTACTTCTGATTCAACCAAAGTTTTAATGAAAAAAATTCTTAGAACAAGAAAAACGGTAAGAAACTATGTACTTTTTAATTTAGTTTTTATGGCTTTGTTGATGATAATTGTTATGGTTGCAGAAATAAACTTTAAATCTGAAGACTTAGAAACCAAACAAATATTTTTAGTAATTCTTTTAACTCTTGTTGTTACACTGGTATTATTGGGTGTATTATGGCTCTTTTATCAAATACTTTATGGAATTTTATTAAAAAAATTAAATAGAAATCACAAAGAATTGTCTAAATTAGACGAGACTAATTAATATCTAATATGAAAAAGTATTTTCTTCTTTTGTTTTTATGTTGCTCGTTTACAATGATTTCTCAGGAAAAAATTGATTTCTGGGATAATGTACAGTTTGGTGGTGGTGTTAGTATGAGTTTTGGCAACCAAACCACAATTGGTATTTCTCCTAGTGCTATTTATAATTTTGACAATGGTTTTTCTTTAGGTACAGGGTTAACTTATATTTATAGCAAGTATGAAGATAATAAAACCAATGTTTATGGAGCTAGTATTATTTCTTTGTATCAAATACCCAAAATAGGCATTCAACTTTCTGGAGAATTTGAACAATCTTTTGCAAAAAACACTTCGAATAACCTTAATAGTACAACTACTAGTTTTCCTGCCTTGTATCTTGGTGCGGCTTATAACCAAGGTAGATTTGCTGTTGGTTTTAGATATGATGTTTTATATCCTGGCAATAAAAGCGTATATTCTTCTGCTTTTTCACCAATTGTTCGTTTTTATTTCTAGAAATTTTTCAATTCTTTTAAAAGAATTTCATGCATTTCATCTGTATAATCTAAATGGGTAACAATTCTAATTTTCCCTTCGCCCATTGGCGTTAAGAGAATATTTTTTTGTTCCATTTTTTTGATGAAATTTGTATCTCCTATTTTTTTATCTACATAAAAAATAACAATATTCGTTTCTATTGGTTCTACTTTTGTAATATAAGAAACAGACTCTAATACGGCTCCTATTTCTTTTGCTTTTAAGTGGTCTTCAGCTAATCTTTCTACATGATTATCTAAAGCATATATACCTGCTGCTGCTAAAAAACCAACTTGTCTCATTCCTCCTCCTAACAATTTTCGAATTCTTAATGCGTATTTGATATCTTTTTTAGAACCTAATAAAAGAGACCCAATTGGTGCACCTAGTCCTTTTGATAAACAAATAGAAATGGTATCGAATAACGCTCCATATTGCTTTGGAGTTTCATTTTTTGCAACCAAAGCATTAAATAAACGCGCTCCATCTAAATGAAAACCTAAATTATTTTTTTTAGCTACCTTTTGTATTTTTTTTATTTCTTCAAAATCCCAACAAGCACCTCCGCCCTTATTTGTAGTATTTTCTATGCAGATAAGTTTTGTATACGGTAAATAGATTTCGGGGTTTACCGCTGCCATTTCTTCTATTTGATTAGCTGTAAACATACCTCTATCACCATCTACTAACTTACAAGTAACACCAGAATTAAAGGCTACTCCACCACTTTCGTAATTATAAATATGTGCATATTTATCGCAAATAACCAAATCTCCAGGTTGTGTGTGTAGTTTTATAGCCGTTTGATTTGCCATGGTTCCTGATGGAAAAAACAATGCGTCTTCCATACCAAACATGGCAGCCGCTTTTTCTTGTAAAGCATTCACCGTTGGATCCATTTTAAAAACATCATCACCCACTTTGGCATTCATCATTGCATCCAACATTCCTTTTGTTGGCTTAGTCACTGTATCGGAAATTAAGTCTATAATCATCATGTAAATAATAAGACCTAAAAATACTTTAATTTTTATATCTCATATAGAAAAATAAGTTAATTTAGTTTTAAAATTATACATTGATGAAAAAATTTATTTTCCTTTCTATTGCACTTCTTGTTTTTGCTTCATTTATCAGTATTCAAGAAAATATATTTACAAAATTGATAAAGGAAAAGGTAGATAATTATGCTTTGGTAAATTATCCTGAAAAAGTATATGTTCATACAGATAAACCCTATTACTCTGTTGGAGATGATATTTGGTTTTCTGCATATTTAGTAAATGGTGTTACGCATACCAAGTCTAATAAAAGTAATTTACTATATGCAGAATTAATAAACAGCAACGACAGTATTATTGCTAAAGAAAAACTCTTTATGAATGATGTTAATACTGCAGGAAATTTTAAAATACCAAAAAAAACAGTACCCGGAAACTATTTGATAAGAGCCTATACCAATTATATGAGAAATGAAAAACCAACTTCATTTTTTCAAAAAGAAATTTCTATTTTATCTTTGGATAAAACAAAAACAGTAACTAAAACACCTGAAAATATACAAACAGAGAAAAAATCAAATTCATTTAAACCTGATTTAAACTTCTATCCAGAAGGTGGTTATTTGGTAAATAATTTAAAGAGCGCCATTGCTATAAAGCTGAAAAACAATTTATTTAATGAACTACCCATTAGTATTTCTATTGTAGATAATGACAATCAATTTATAACAGAATTCACCTCTACTAAATTTGGTTTAGGGCTTTTCTATTTAGAACCAGAATTAGGTAAAACTTATTTTGCACTTATGGAATTAGAGGGTAATGAATATAGATATCCTTTACCAAAAGCCTTAGAAAATGGTTACACTTTAAATGCTTTAAATAATGGAAAGGAACTCTTAATTAATTTACAATCTAATGTTAGTAAGGGTTTATTTGGCACTTCATTAGTAATTCATCAAAGAGGAAATTTACTTTATAATGTTACACAAACTACAGAAAAAAAGAATCAAACCTTAAAAATTTCTAACAAAACGCTTCAAAACGGAGTTATCCATATTACACTATTTAATCCTGAAAGAAAACCAGTTTCTGAAAGACTTATATTTATTAACAGTGCAAATAATAAAGCTACAGTTACCATAACTAAACCAAAAGATTATTATGGTAGACGAAAACAAGTACATCTAAATTTAAATGTACAGAACATAAAAAAAGAAAACTTAATTAGCAATTTGTCTATGAGTGTTCGAGATTTAAATGCATATCCAGAAGACCATAAAGCAGAAAATATTAAAACTTGGTTGTTATTAAATTCAGATTTAAGAGGAAAAATAAAAAACCCTGGCTATTTCTTTGAAAAAGAAAACGACAGAGAACGTTCTTATTTATTAGATTTGATTATGCGTACCAATGGTTGGAGACGTTTTACTTGGCAAAACTTATTATACAACACAGCAACCCAACCTGAATTTAAAGTAGAAAAAGGAATCACCATTTCTGGTAAAACATTAGCAATGAAAGCTCCGTACGAAATAAAATCTGTGCCTACAAGATTTACTTTTTTTGGAAAAAAAATTGCTCAAGAACCAATTCAAACATCCAATTCTAAAGGAGAATTTAGTTATGGTCCATATATATTCTTTGATAGCGTTCCTGTTCTTTTAGAAGCAAGATTAACCAACTTTAAATCGGAAAGAGAAAGAGACCGAAAAGTATTAATCATACATGATAAAGACAAAAAAAGACCCGAAATAATAAGAGATAGCCTAAATAAAAACTTAGATAACAAGAAAAGTATGAGTGCTTTTTTAAATTATGAAAATTATTTAAAAGAATTAGACTCCACTTTTAAACAGCAACAAAATGTTTTAGACGAAATAGTAATAAGCACTTCTTTAAAAGATGAAAAAAGTAAAAGAAATGATGAAATGAATGCTAAAACTTCTTATGGAGGTTCTTTTAGAAGGTTTGATGCAGCAGATAGCAATTCTGGAAGTACTGCTTTAGATTTATTATTTAATGTAAACGGAGTCTACATTGAGCAAGACACGGTGTACGTTAAAAGTTTTGGTTCTAAAACCATACCTCTAATTATGTTTGATGAAGTACCTATAGACGTAACAGATTTAACAGTTATCTCTGCCTCTGATGTTTCTTTTATAGATTTACTTTTAGGAGGAGAAGCTTCTGTATTTACAAGTAATGGTGCCGTAGTTTCTATTTACTCTAAATCTGGAGAAGGATATAATTCTAGTAAAAACGTAAAAAGAAAACCAGGTATTATAGATTTTAAAGCCGTAGGTTTTTATACCGCTAAAGAGTTTTATGCACCAGACCATATTAACGGAATTGAAGAACAAACAAAAGCAGACATTAGAACTACATTACATTGGGTTCCTAAAATTAAAACTACAAAAACAGGAGATGTCTCTATTTCATTTTTCACATCAGACTCTAAAAGCAATTACTTAATAGAAGTTGAAGGAATTACAGAAAACGGAATCCCAGTCTATGGTACAAGTAAAATTATGGTGGAATAACTTTTAGTTATTTCGCAGAGTTACGCTAAGTTTTCACTGAGTTTCACAGAAAATTTTTATTACTCCATGAATCTCTCTCTTTTTCTTTGCGAATCTATGTGGAATTAAAATATCTATCAACATATAAAACAAGTAATCTTAAAATTTCATTTATTTTTGTAGAACTTATGATTACACAAGACCAACTTAAAGATATTGCTACAAGAATAGAAAAACTAAAATCTTATTTAGAGATTGATAAAAAACTGATTGAAATTGCTAACGAAGAAGAAAAAACGGTAGATCCAGATTTTTGGAACGATCCAAAAGCAGCAGAAGTTCTAATGAAAGAACTTCGTTTCAAAAAAAAGTGGGTAGAAGACTACAATAAAACCATTTCGTTAAACGAAGATGTAAACGTCTTGTATGAGTTTTACAAAGAAGGCGAAGTTGAAGAAGCAGAAGTTATAGAACAATTTGAAAAAGCAAGTACTTTTTTAGAAGATCTAGAATTTAGAAATATGCTTTCAGATGAAGGAGATTCTCTTTCTGCCACCATACAAATTAATGCGGGTGCAGGCGGAACAGAAAGCTGCGATTGGGTAGAAATGCTGTCTAGAATGTACACCATGTGGGCAGAAAAGCAAGGTTTTAAATTAAAAACACTCAATTATCAAGCCGGTGATGTTGCTGGTATTAAAACAATTACGATAGAAATTGAAGGCGATTATGCTTTTGGTTGGCTAAAAGGAGAAAACGGCGTACACAGATTAGTTCGTATTTCACCTTTCGACTCTAACGGAAAACGCCATACAACCTTTGGTTCTGTCTATGTTTTTCCCGTGGTAGATGATTCTATTGAAATTGAAGTAAACCCTGCGGATATAGAAATTGTAACTGCCCGTTCTAGTGGTGCTGGCGGACAAAATGTAAACAAAGTAGAAACCAAAGTTCAGTTAACACACAAACCAACCGGAATACAAATTTCTTGTTCTTCCTCACGTTCTCAGCACGATAATAGAGCTACAGCTTTAAAAATGCTAAAATCGCAATTATACGAAATAGAGTTACAAAAACAACAAGCAACAAGAGACGAAATTGAATCTGGAAAGCTAAAAACAGAATGGGGAAGTCAAATACGTAACTACGTTATGCATCCTTATAAATTGGTAAAAGATGTAAGAACAGGCTATGAAACTGGTAATGTAGACAACGTAATGAACGGAGATATCAACCCGTTTTTAAAAGCTTATTTAATGTTAAATGGGCAAAAAAGCCCATCTTAATCTTTCCGAAGGGAAGAAACACTCTTGTGAAATAAAAGACCTCACAAGTTAAAAAAACCTGTGAGGTCTAAAAACAAATAAAAACAACAAAAAAACACTCATTTTCCCATCAGAGTGTTTTCCCCTTTGGGGAAATTAAAAGGGGCTTATATATGATAAAAATATACCACAATCCACGTTGTTCTAAATCTAGACAAGGTTTAGAAATTTTAGAAAACTCTAAAAAAGAATTTGAAATTGTTAAATATTTAGAAGACGTTCCAACAGAGAAAGAACTCACTGAAATAATCCAATTATTAGGCATCACTCCTATTCAATTGGTTCGTAAAACAGAAAAAATATGGAAAGAAAACTTTAAAGGGAAAGAACTCTCAGATACACAAATTATTAAAGCAATGATAGAAAACCCTAAGTTAATAGAGCGCCCAATTGTAATTAACAATAACAAAGCCGTTATTGGAAGGCCAACAGAAGCTATTTTATCAATCATTTAGGGAGAACCTTTTTATGTTTTCTTTAACTTTTTATTAACTACATCTAGTTAAACTTAGCAAGAACTTTGCTGTCTTAATTGAACTACTATTCAAAGGCACACATGAAAAAAACTACATTTTTATTATTCTTTTTACTAACATCAACTATTTTACTGGCTCAAAGGCCTAATAAAGAATCCATATCAATTACTGGGAAGGTTATTGAAGCAAACACAAACCAACCGTTAGAATATGCAACCGTTGTTATAAAAAACAGTAAAACACAAAAAATTTCTGGGGGAATCACAGATGGAAAAGGAAATTTTAGAATTCTAACTCCTAAAGGAACTTACGAGATTAGTATTGAATTTATCTCTTTTAAAACTTTAAAACTACCTAATCAAGAAATAATAGCAAACAAAAATTTAGGAACCATTAAACTACATGAAGATTCTAGTAGTTTAGATGAAGTGGTATTGGTTGCAGAAAAATCTACCGTAGATATTCGTTTAGATAAAAAAATCTATAATGTAGGTAAAGACATGACCGTAAAAGGTGGTACCGCCTCAGATGTTTTAGATAACGTACCCTCTGTAGACGTAGATCCTGATGGAGTTGTAAGCTTAAGAGGTAGCGAAAACGTTCGTATTTTAATAGACGGAAAACCATCTGCTTTAGTAGGTTTATCTGGCGCAGAAGCATTAAAGCAATTGCCATCAGACGCAATAGAAAGAGTTGAAGTTATTACATCTCCTTCTGCCAGATACGATTCTGAAGGAACCGCAGGAATTTTAAATATCATTTTAAGAAAAGGAAAAGCTTCTGGTTTTAATGGCTCTGTAAATGTTACTGCCGGAGATCCTAAAAATTATCAAGCCGGTGTAAATTTAAATTTACGTACAGAAAAAATAAACGTTTTTTCTAACATTGGTTATAATAATAGCAGAAACCCTGGTATTTACAATTCTAATATTACTTATTTAACAGACAATACTGTAGATAGTATAAGAATAGAAAATAGAGATAATGAAAGACTTAGAAATGGTTTTAATGCTAATTTTGGTTTAGAATATTTCCTCAACAAAAAAAGTTCTATTACAGGTACTATATTTGTAAGAGATTCTAATAATGATAATATTTCTACAAATAGCATTAATTCTTTTGATACTAGCAAAAACGCTTTATACAATTCTTTACGTATACAAGATGAATCAGAAAAAGATCAAACACTTCAATTCTCTTTAAATTATACAAATAATTTAGACGATAAAGGTCAAAAATTGACTGTAGATTTACAACACAGCGCTAGTTCTGAAAATGAATTTGCTATAATTACAGATACAAACCCAGAAACAAATACAACAGACGAGCTCTCTTTAGATAACTTACTTCAAGCAGATTACGTGTTGCCAATTGGTAAAAACTCACAATTTGAAGCAGGTTACCGTGGTAGTTTTCAAGACTTAACATCAGATTATATTGTAGTTGCCCCAAACTTAGCTGCAGCATACAATCCTTCTAATAACCTAGCCTTTACTCAAAATGTAAATGCTTTTTATACACAATTTGGTAGTAAGATTAACAAGTTTTCTTACCTCTTAGGTATAAGAGCAGAAATAACAAACATTGATATTTCATTACTTAATACCAAAGAAAGTTACAATAAAAAGTATACCGACTTTTTTCCAACGGTAAACTTCGGTTACGAATTAACAGAAGACCAAAGTTTTACTTTAGGATACAGCAGAAGATTAAGAAGACCACACTCTAGATACTTAAACCCTTTTGAAAGTAGAGAAAGTGAAGTTATTTTCTATAAAGGAAATGTAGACTTAGACCCAACATACACCAACTCTTTCGATTTAGGATATTTAAATACATGGGGCAAATTAACCTTAAACTCCTCTATTTATTATCAGCATTCAACAAATAACATAACTAGAGTTAACAGTCAGGATGTTAGAATTATAAACGGCAAAGAAACCAATATTTTGGTAAGACAACCTATTAATTTAGCTTCAGAAGACAGATCTGGTTTTGAGTTTACAGCAAACTATAACGCTAGTAATAAAGTGCGTTTTTCGGGTAGTTTCAACTTTTATCAGTTTAAAACACTAGGAGAATATACGTATAATGTAACAGACCCTAGCACAAATGATATTACTCCAATTACTCAAAATTTTGATACAAAAAACAATGCCTGGTTTACACGTTTAGATGCAAAAATTACACTTCCTTGGGATATTCAATCCCAAACAAGAGTTTTTTATTATGGCCCAAAAACCGATGCTCAAAGCAATATAGAAGGTATTTTATCTACAAGCCTAGCTTTTAGTAAAGATATTTTAAAAAATAAAGGAACTTTAGTACTTAATGTTAGCGACCTTTTTAACTCTAGAAAATACCAAGTTTTGGGCTATGCACCAAGTAGAGAAAATCCTACAAATATTACAGACCAAACATTTCAGAGAAGAATGCGTCAAGTTTCTTTAACATTTACGTATAGGTTTAACCAGAATAAAAATCAAAAAAATAGAAAATCTGGAGAAAATAGAGAAGATGATGGCGGAGGAGATGCTTTTTAAAAGTTTCTAAATTTGGGCGTTCGAGCGGGCTTTCCGTACTCGCTTTTTTTCTGAAAAAGAAAAAAGAGCTCAAACAATTACTTCAATCCCTAACGCGGGCATATTTGTAAATCCTTTGTTTATCATAACAAGTTCTTGCTAGTTTGCCCGCGTTAGGGATTGTAGTGAAAAGCCCACAGGTTTTTACTTTTTTGTAAAAAACGAGGACTTGTAACAAAAAGCCCGACCCTTGTGGTAACGCCCAAAAAAAACTCGTTCAATTAAATGAACGAGTTTCTTTTTATAAATTATATGTGCTTTAAAGACTACTTACCTTCTGCAGCTTTTCTTGCTTCTTTTTTTAATTTCATGTTTTCCCAAATAGTTCCGCCAATCCAATAAGGAACCACAAATGTTAATAAGAATATTAACAACCAGAAACCAGCTGTAAAAATAAACATGAATAAAACCAATCCTGAAAATTCTGAAAAATCTAACATTTGTATATTTTGTAAAATTATTATTGCAAAAATAATATTTATTTTTAAAAAAATAGGCATCAAAAAAATATTTTTTTTACTTATCTAAAAATGATAAATATCAACTTTCTGTAAACATAGTTTTTTGTAAATTTGTTATATCTAAAATTTACATTATAATTATGAAATATAGAATCGAAAAAGACACTATGGGACAAGTAAATGTTCCTGCAGACAAATATTGGGGTGCACAAACAGAACGCTCTAAAAACAACTTTAAAATTGGTGCTCCGGCTTCTATGCCCTTAGAAATTGTTTATGGTTTTGCTTATCTTAAAAAAGCAGCTGCATATACAAACGCAGAATTAGGTGTTTTAACAGAAGAAAAAAGAGATTTAATTGCACAGGTTTGTGATGAAATTTTAGAAGGAAAATTAGACGACCAATTTCCTTTAGTTATTTGGCAAACAGGTTCTGGTACACAATCTAACATGAATGTGAACGAAGTAATTGCTAATAGAGCGCAAGAAATTGCAGGAAAAGTAATTGGTGAAGGAGAAAAAGTGATTCAACCAAATGATGATGTAAACAAATCACAATCATCTAACGATACATTTCCTACAGGTATGCACATTGCTGCTTACAAGAAAATTGTAGAAACTACAATTCCAGGAATTACACAATTAAGAGATACTTTAAAAGCAAAATCTGAAGCATTTAAAGACGTGGTAAAAATTGGTAGAACGCATTTAATGGATGCGACTCCACTTACTTTAGGTCAAGAATTTTCTGGTTATGTTGCACAATTAAACTTCGGTTTAAAAGCATTAAATAATACTTTAGAGCATTTATCTCAGTTAGCATTAGGTGGTACAGCAGTAGGTACAGGAATGAATACTCCTGCAGGTTACGATGTATTGGTTGCTAAATATATTGCAGATTTTACAGAAATGCCTTTTATTACTGCAGAAAATAAATATGAAGCTTTAGCAGCTCACGATGCTTTAGTAGAAACACATGGAGCTTTAAAGCAAATTGCAGTATCTTTAAATAAAATAGCAAACGATGTTAGAATGATGGCTTCAGGACCAAGATCTGGAATTGGAGAAATTATTATTCCAGCAAACGAGCCAGGTTCTTCTATTATGCCAGGAAAAGTAAACCCAACACAATGTGAGGCAATGACTATGGTTGCTGCACAAGTTATGGGTAATGATGTTGCCGTAACAATTGGTGGTGCTCAAGGGCATTATGAATTAAACGTTTTTAAACCAATAATGGCTGCAAACGTTTTACAATCTGCTCAATTAATTGGAGATGTTTGTAAATCTTTTGATATAAATTGTGCTGCTGGTATAGAACCAAATCATGCAAGAATTACAGAATTGGTAAATAATTCTTTAATGTTAGTTACTGCTTTAAATACTAAAATTGGGTATTATAAATCTGCAGAAATTGCAAATACTGCACATGCAAACGGAACCACTTTAAAAGAAGAAGCAGTACGTTTAGGTTATGTAACTCCAGAACAATATGACGAATGGGTAAAACCAGAAGAAATGACGGGTAGTTTAAAATAAAAATATTAATTTTACATTATCTAAAAGCTGCATATCTAATGCAGCTTTTTTTGGCTAAAATAAATAAATCATAATAACAGAAAATGAAGATGAACAAACACGAAGAATTTATGAGCGAAGCTGTAAAAGCAGCTTTAAAAGGAATGAATAACAATGAAGGCGGTCCATTTGGTTGTATCGTTGTAAAAGATGGAAAAATAATTGGTCGTGGAAATAACAAAGTTACTTCTACCAACGACCCAACTGCACATGCAGAAGTTACAGCAATTAGAGATGCTTGTAAAAATATTGGTTCTTTTCAGTTAGATGGTTGTATTGTGTATACTTCTTGCGAACCTTGCCCTATGTGTTTAGGTGCCATTTATTGGGCTAGACCAGACAAAGTTTTTTACGGAAGTAATCAGCAAGATGCCGCAAAAATTGGTTTTGATGACGAGTTTATCTACAAAGAAATTCCTTTACCTTATGAAAAAAGAAGTATTCCCTTTGAACAAATAGGTAGAGAAATTGCACTAGAGCCTTTTAATAAATGGGCAGAGAAACAAGACAAAACTGAATATTAGGTTTTAAAAAGTAAAATTAGTGTCAACCTAAATTATGAACAAAAAAAAGCATCGAATTAACGATGCTTTTTTTTTGTATTATTTCTTTTTAAATAAACTAGATATTTTTGAAAAGAAACTTATATTTTCTTCATTTTCATGATAACCGTTACCATATTTCCCATAACCATAACCGTATCCATAGCCATAACCGTAACCATAACCGTACTTATTTTTAACAGTAAAGTCGTTTAAAACATAACTAATATTGGTTACTTCCTTGTTTTTATATTTATCATCTATCATTCTCATCATTCCTTTTTCTGAATAATCCTGACGAATAACATAAATAATGGCATCACCATATTTAAACAGCTCTAATGCATCAGAAACTAAACCTACAGGAGGTGTATCAATAATGACATAATCATATCTTTCTTGAAGACTTTTAATCATTTTATCTGCTGTTTCATTCAGCAACAACTCAGAAGGGTTTGGAGGTATTGGCCCTGATAAAATAAGATCTAAGTTTGGTATTTTTGTGTTAATTATAATTTCATCCAATGTCTTTTGATTAATTAAGTGATTTACCACACCAATATCATTAGGTAAATCAAAATCATCATAAATTTTAGGTTTTCTTAAATCTAAACCTATTAATACCGTTTTCTTTCCACTTAAAGCAAAAACGGTTGCCATATTAATAGAAATCATTGTTTTCCCTTCTCCACTCACAGACGAGGTTAAAACTAATGTTTTAGATTCATCCTTTTGTGCATTCTTAAACAAAAATTGAATATTAGATCTTAAAGCTCTAAAAGATTCTGATACCGAAGATTTTGGTTTATCAAAAACAGCTAAATTATTATTTCCATGATTTTTACCCACAACTCCCAAAACTGGTATTGCATAATTATTTTGAATATCTTCTGCAGTATGAATTTTATTATCTAATACCTCTTTAGTTATGATGTAGAATAAAGGAAAAACAATTCCTAACATTAAACCTACTAAATAATTAAAACTAGGTACAGGATAGACAGGTCCATTACCTAAATCTTTTGCGGTATCTATTATTTTAACATCAGACACATTTGCAGCGATTGCAGATCCAGCTTCGTAACTTTTTTGCTTTAAGTAATTATAATTTGCTTCAGAAATTTGATAGTTCTTTTCAAACTTTAATAAACCCTGTTCTGTTTTAGGTAATTTTTTAAGTTTACTTTTATAAGTAGATAATTCAGTACTTAATTTATTTATTTTATTTTGATTTACTAATTTTAACGTAGCTATATTTTCTAGTAAATTAGCTTTCGAAATATTAAGTTCATTACTTAATTTTATAATCTGTGGATGGTTGTCTGTTACTGATCCCCTTAGCCTTTCTCTTAAACTAGATAATTGTATGAGAGTAGCTATTTCTCCAGAAATTTTTCCATCCTGAACAGCTATTAAAGCAGGAACCGGTATGTTTTCTCCATAAGTATCATGAGAAAGGATATAACTTCTTAAATTATTTAAATAGTCATTAAACTCAAAAATATTTTTTTTCTCTTGCTCTATTTCTATAGTTTCATTAAAAACAACACTACCTTCTTCCGATAAATTATAAATATTATTTTTCTCCTTAAAAACACTTAATTCTTTTTCTATTCGCTGTAAACTATCTTCTAATTGCGTAAATAAAAGTTCGATATAATCTTTAGTTTTTTTAGCATAAAGAATTTTTTGTTCTTGTTTATCTTCATCAAGAATTACAACAGTTGCGTTTAGATAATCTACAATTCTATTTTTATTCGTCCCCCCTTTAGATAATCTAAGCATAGAAGCTCCATTTGCGATACCAGCAACAGAAATAGACCTATTGCTACCTACTGTACCATCAAAACTAGCAAATTGAATATAAAATTTTTCTCCAACAGTAAACTTTTTAGTCTTTTTTAATGAAAAATTAAAAAAATCTGTATTTACTTGTTCTCCTATTTTATACTCTTTCGAAAAAAGTGGAGTAGAAAAATGGTGAAGACTTGTTTTATTGGTATCATAGGTAATTAATTCACTAGAAGTTGCCTCTTTAAGATCAAATGATAAATTATAGGTATTCTCTCCGGTAATTTCTATCTGTATAAGTTTCCCAAACAGTTGAGGTTTACTTGTATCTAAATCCACAACAAACGGAGTGTAACCATAAACATCTTCTAATCTATATCTATCCTCTTTTAAATAATTTATAAAAAAATTTAATTTTCTAACTACCTTTTCATTATGAGTTCTAGAAGTTAAAACTACTTTAATAGTTTCTACAGCATCACTTTCTCCTCCCCAATTAAAAGCAATGTTTGTACCCGTAGAAAACAATGGATTATTCTCTTCCTTTACAGAAATTACAGTATTTAGATTATAAACTTTAGGTTCATAGTCATTCATAAATTTAGCAACAATCAATGCGATAACAATTGTTACAAAAAAAAGTTTCCAATAAGATAAAACCTTAAAAATATACCCTTTAACATCAATATTGGCCTGAATAGTACTGCTTTTCAATTTATTTAAATTATCCATAAATCTCTATAGGTTTCTTGCTAATAAATAAGTAGTACTAACCAATGAAAGTATCGAAACTATAGTAGCTAGTGCTCCAAGACCAGTAGTACCTGTCCCCCATGTTTTCTGTTTCAATGGAATAACGTTTATAATATCATTTGGTTTAATATAAAAAACTTCAGAGTCAAAAGCATTTATTTGTGTTAAATCGATTGTGAATTTTTCAGTTCCAGTAATTGAATTTCTAATAATTTCAACTTTTCTTTTATTTCCTAATGTAGTAATATCTCCAGAACTAGAGATTGCATCTATAATAGAAAGTTTGTTCTGAAAAATAACATTAGGCCCAGGACTTCCTATTTCTCCAATAGCAGTATATTTAATTCCTGCTAATTTTACAGAAACAAAAATTTCTTCTTCAGTCCTAATGAATTTTTTTAATTCATTTTCAAGTTTTTTCCTAACCTCCAGTTCGGTATAACCTAAAACATTTATTTCTCCTAAAGTAGGCATTCTTATATTTCCATAACTATCTATACTATATCCAGAAAAAAATGATGCTCCTGCACTTGCACTTGTATTAGCACTTCCTCCTCCACTTCCAGTTGATTGTTTCTTAAAAACAGAAACTAACGACTCATCGTTAGATTTAATATCAATATTTAAGATATCATCAACCTGTAATTTATAGGGTATATTATTTATTCTTTTAATTTCTTTTCTAGCAACAGGTTCTCCTTGTAGGTAAATTATATCCTTAGCAGGTATACACGAAAAAAGAAAAGGGATGAATAATAGCAGTAAAAAATGTTTTCTCATTGTAATTTTAATCATGAATAGGTACAAATATACTTTTTAAAAGTGGTTTACTATAATTTTATTTTACTTTCGTCTTTTATATAAAAATGATTTATTTGATAACAGAATATTTAAAATTTCTCACAAAATCTTCCAATCAACACGGTGTTCACTCTCCTTTTGTGTATGATTTAGTAACCAAATGTTTTTACAAAAAAACAGATGCTATTTTAGTTAAATTATTTTCTAAAAACAAGCAACAACTGTTAGACAACAAAACTTTTATAAAAGTCACAGATTTTGGTGCAGGATCTAAAATTTTTAAAAATAATAACCGTCAAGTTTCTAAAATTGCCAAAATTGCTGGCTTATCAAACAAAAAAGCAAAGTTACTAATTCGTATAATTCAATATTTTAAACCTAAAAATATTTTAGAAATTGGTACTTCGTTAGGGTTAGGTACTTCTGCTTTTAAAATAGGGAATATAAATTCAATTATTACTACGTTAGAAGGATGCCCAGAAACCAGTAAAGTTGCGGACAATTTATTTTCTAAAAATAATTATAATGATATTAAAATTATAACAGGCGACTTTAAAAAGACTTTGCCAATCGCTATCAAAAACCAACAATTCGATTGTATCTATTTTGATGGAAATCACACAAAAAAAGATACCTTACATTATTTTAATGCTTGTTTAGAGACCATTACTAATAATTCAGTTTGGATTTTTGACGATATTTATTGGAGTGATGAAATGAAAGAGGCTTGGATAGAAATTAAAAATCACAAAAAAGTAACCGTTACGGTAGATGTTTTTTACTGGGGAATTGTTTTCTTCAGAAAAGAACAGAAAAAAGAACATTTTAAAATAAGAGTTTAACATTTTCTTAGAAAATAAACTTTGTAACTTTGGCTTTCTAAAATTTTGCAACTAATATTATGAAAATATACACAAAAACTGGTGATACTGGTACAACTGCACTTTTTGGGGGAACAAGAGTTAAAAAATACAATTTACGTATAGATAGTTACGGAAATATAGATGAACTAAACTCTTATATTGGTTTAATCAAAGATCAAGAAATCAGTACACCTATTAAAGAAGCTTTATTAATAATTCAAAATGAGTTATTTACTTTAGGAGCAATGTTAGCTACTCCACCGGAAAAAGAAACGCTAAAAAACGGAAAAGAAAGACTCAATATTCCAAAAATTGATGAAACTTCTATTCTTTTTTTAGAGGAAGAAATAGATAAAATGGATTTAGAACTTTCTCAAATGACTCATTTTATTCTTCCCGGAGGTCATCAAACAGTGTCATTTTGTCACATTGCAAGATGCGTTTGCAGACGTGCAGAACGTTTAGTTGTAGAACTAAACGATCAAGAAAATATTAATAATGACATCATAAAATATTTAAACCGACTTTCTGACTACCTTTTTACGTTGGCACGAAAGTTGTCTAAAGACTTATCAGTACCGGAAATCAAATGGATTCCCACAAAAAATTAACACGTTCTTTTTTTATCGATTTGAAGTAGTTTTAAATTTTATTTCACACTTAAATCATTAATTTTAAGATATTAACAAAATTATAAAATAACTTCTCCATATATTTCTTAAAAAAGACTTGTATAATTCAGTAAAAAAATTATTTTTGCACAAAATTAAACATTAAGAAATGTATTGGACATTAGAATTAGCATCTTATTTAGCAGATGCACCTTGGCCAGCAACCAAAGACGAATTAATCGATTATGCTATTAGAACTGGATCTCCTTTAGAAGTAGTAGAAAACCTACAAGACATAGAAGATGAAGGTGACGCATATGATTCAATTGTTGAAATATGGCCAGATTATCCAACCGAAGATGATTATCTTTGGAATGAGGATGAATACTAAACATAATAATTAAATTTAAAAAGTCTCTAAAGAGGCTTTTTTTTTGTTTTCTCCTAACCTAGAAAACTATTTTTCAGGCTTTTAAAAAACCTGATACGGAACTATAATGCAGTTATTAATTTAATTGAAAATAACATAATAAATGAATATTTTAAATTCAGTAATCAAAATTTTTGTTGGTGATAAACAACAAAAAGATTTAAAAATTTTACAACCAGTTGTTGATGATGTAAAAAAATTCGAAATAGAATTTTCTAAACTTTCTAATGATGGTTTAAGAGATAAAACCATAGAGTTTAAACAAAGAATAAAAACAGCTACAAAAGAATTTGATGATAAAATTACTGGATTAGAAGAAGAAGCTAAAACAGCAGACATCGATCGTCAAGAAGACATTTATACAGAAATAGATTCGTTAAAAGATGAAGCATATAAAGTTTCTGAAGAAACTTTACTTAAAATTATGCCAGAAGCTTTTGCCGTAGTTAAAGAAACCGCAAAACGTTTTGTTGAAAATAAAGAAATAGAAGTTACAGCCTCTCCTTTTGACAGAGAATTATCTGCAGAAAGAGACAATGTTACCTTAGAAGGTGATAAAGCTTTTTGGGCGAATTCTTGGGATGCATCTGGTAAACCCGTTACTTGGGACATGGTTCATTACGATGTTCAATTAATTGGTGGTTCTGTTTTACACCAAGGTAAAGTAGCCGAAATGATGACTGGAGAAGGTAAAACATTGGTTTCTACCCTACCCGTTTACTTAAATGCACTTACCGGAAATGGAGTTCACTTAGTTACTGTTAATGATTATTTAGCAAAACGTGATAAAGCATGGATGGGACCTCTTTTTGAGTTTCATGGTTTTACAACAGATTGTATCGATTATCACCAACCTAATTCTGACGCTCGTAGAAAAGCCTACAATGCAGATATTACCTATGGAACAAATAATGAATTTGGTTTCGATTATTTGCGTGATAATATGGCTAGCTCTAAAGACGATTTAGTGCAAAGAGCTCCAAATTACGCTATTATTGATGAAGTAGATTCTGTTTTAATTGATGATGCTAGAACGCCATTAATTATTTCTGGACCAGTACCACAAGGAGACAGACATGAGTTTACAGAATTAAAACCTTTAGTGTCTGATTTAGTTACGTTACAAAAACAACATTTAGTAAGTGTTTTTGCAGAAGCTAAAAAATTAATTGCAGAAGGAAATGATAAAGATGGTGGATTCTTATTATTAAGAGTTTACAGAGGTTTACCTAAAAATAAAGCATTAATCAAGTTTTTATCTCAAGAAGGAAATAAACAAATCTTGCAGAAAACAGAAAACTATTACATGCAAGATAACAACAAATTAATGCCAGAAGTAGATGAAGACTTATGGTTTGTTGTTGAAGAAAAAAATAATCAAATTGATTTAACGGATAAAGGGATTGCTCATTTATCAGAAAAAACAGCAAATGACAACTTTTTTGTATTGCCAGATATTGGAGTCAAAATTGGTGAAATAGACAATTCAGAAAGTAGTAAAGAAGAAAAAACGGCTCAAAAAGAAGAACTATACAAAGACTTTAGCATCAAAAGTGAGCGTATTCATACAATGAACCAGCTTTTAAAAGCTTACACAGTTTTTGAAAAAGATGTTGAGTATGTTGTTATGGATAACAAAGTAATGATTGTTGATGAGCAGACAGGTCGTATAATGGACGGTCGTCGTTATTCAGATGGTTTACACCAAGCTATTGAAGCAAAGGAAAATGTAAAAATAGAAGACGCTACACAAACTTTTGCTACTGTAACTTTACAGAATTACTTTAGAATGTACAGAAAACTGTCTGGTATGACAGGTACTGCTATTACAGAAGCTGGTGAATTATGGGAAATCTACAAATTAGATGTTGTAGAAATTCCTACTAACAAACCAATTCAAAGAGATGACAAAGAAGATTTAATCTACAAAACTGCGCGTGAAAAATACAACGCTGTTATAGAAGACATCGTAAAACTAGTTCAAGAAAACAGACCTGTATTAGTAGGTACAACTTCTGTAGAAATATCAGAATTATTAGGTAGAATGTTACAAATGCGTAAAATTCCTCATAATATTTTAAATGCAAAATTACACAAAAGAGAAGCAGATGTAGTTGCAGAAGCTGGTAAACCAGGTGTAGTTACCATTGCAACAAACATGGCGGGTCGTGGTACAGATATTAAATTAACCAACGAAGTAAAAGACGCCGGTGGTTTAGCTATTATTGGTACAGAAAGACACGATTCTAGACGTGTAGATAGACAGTTAAGAGGACGTGCAGGAAGACAAGGTGATGTTGGGTCAACTCAATTTTACGTAGCTTTAGATGACAATTTAATGCGTCTATTTGGTTCTGACAGAATTGCAAAAATGATGGATAGAATGGGCTTAAAAGAAGGTGAAGTAATTCAGCATTCTATGATTAGTAAGTCTATTGAAAGAGCACAAAAGAAAGTAGAAGAAAATAACTTTGGTATTCGTAAACGTTTGTTAGAATACGATGATATTATGAACGCTCAACGTGAGTTTGTTTATAAAAGAAGACGTCATGCCTTAGATGGTAAACGTTTACAAGTAGATATTGCAAATATGATTTATGATACCTGCGAATCTATAGTAAACGCCAACAAAGCTGCTAAAGATTTTCATAATTTTGAATTCGAATTGATTAAATTTTCTTCAATGACTTCTCCTTTTTCTGAAGATGAATTTGAAAAACTTTCAGAAAAAGAAATTACAGATAAATTATACGATATTGTTACTGAACATTATAAAAACAAAATTGAAAGAAATGCCGTTTTAGCATTTCCTGTAATTAAAGATGTGTTTGAAAATGAAGGTGATAAATACGAACGAATTGTTGTTCCTTTTACAGACGGAACCAAATCTTTACAAGTTGTTACTAACTTAAAAGAAGCTTATGAAAGTGAAGGAAAAAGTTTAATTACAGATTTTGAAAAAAACATCACTTTAGCAATTATTGATGAAAACTGGAAAGATCATTTACGTAAAATGGATGATTTAAAACAATCCGTTCAAAATGCATCTTACGAGCAAAAAGACCCATTATTAATTTATAAGTTTGAAGCTTTTGAATTATTTAAAACTACGGTAGATGACATCAACAAAGAGGTATTGTCTTTCTTATTTAAAGGAGAATTACCAAATCAAGATGTAAATCAAATTTCTGAAGCACGTCAACAAAAAAGAGAAAGTTTAAATACCTCTAAAGCAGATGTTCAAAACTCTACAGAACAAGCCATCCAAAATTCTAAACCTCAACAATCAGAACCTATTGAAACGATAGTTAGAGACCAACCTAAAATTGGTAGAAATGAACATGTAACCATTAAAAATGTAATGAGTGGTCAAGAAAAAGAGGTTAAATACAAACAAGCTATTCCTTTATTAGCAAAAGGAGAATGGGTTTTGGTGAATAATTAAAATATTTGTTAATAAAAAAACAAACAATTAAAAGAAAGTCAATTGAAACTAGTTTCAATTGACTTTCTTTTTTTTATTAAAAAATCAAAAAATAGTAATTAAACTTGTAATCAATTATTTGAAAAAAAAGCTCCAACGTTAGTTGAAGCTTTTTCCTCTCTTAATTCAAATTCAATTCAATGAAGTCTTTTGATTTCGTTTTTACAAAAGTTAGCGATTTGGAAAAATTAATCAAAAATTGAACTGTTTCTTGTTTAGGTTGCATCCGAAAATCCGAAGGCTTTTTAGAGTAAATTTGCATCATATAGTTAATTTAATAAACTGGTTATAAACAACTAACGACACCTTTTTTCTTTTATTGTTATTCTACCAAAATAATTTTATGCTTTTCTATTAATTTACGCATATTTATAAGTGCATAACGCATTCTACCGAGCGCTGTATTAATACTAACTCCCGTATTTTCGCTAATTTCTTTAAAACTCATATCTTTATACATACGCATTACCAAAACTTCTTTTTGTTCCTCTGGTAACTCATTTACAAGCTCCCTTACATCATTATGTATCTGCTCTTGTATAATTTTTTTTTCTGCATTTAAGTTACCATCACCCAACACAGAAAAAATATCAAATTCATCTGTATTTTTAAATGTTGGCATTCTATTCATTTTTCTAAAATGATCTATCACCAAATTATGAGAAATTCTCATAACCCAAGGTAAGAATTTACCTTCCTCGTTATAATTTCCTTTTTTTAATGTTCTAATAACTTTTATAAATGTATCCTGAAAAATGTCTTCTGTAATATCTCTATCTTTAACTTTACTATAAATAAAGCTAAACAGTCTTTGATGATGTCTTTTAATTAAAACCTCTAAAGCTGCTTCATTTCCATGTATATAACCGCTTACTAAAGTACTGTCTGTAATTGAGTTTTTTTGCACCATAACCACTTTTAAAGAACAAGTTGTTCTTCGATTTTATTATTAAATTAATAATTTAAAAGTAGTTTTTTATGTATATGCTTCTAATTTAGTGGTGCTTATGAATTGTAAATATCCTTATTATTTTTCAAATCAACAAATAAATTAACAAAATTCATTAACATTTCTTTTATATTGGCTTAAAAAAAAGGTATTTTTATAGCTTATATTTTTGATGAATGAAGACTGACATTTCTAAAGTAAATCCTAAAGAAAACATTATAATTAAAGGAGCTAGACTCCACAATTTAAAGAACATAGACGTAGTTATACCAAGAAATAAATTGGTAGTTATTACAGGTCTTTCTGGTTCAGGAAAATCTTCTTTAGCTTTTGATACGTTGTATGCAGAAGGTCAAAGACGTTATGTAGAGAGTTTAAGTTCTTATGCGCGTCAGTTTTTAGGAAAATTACACAAACCTAAGGTAGATTATATAAAAGGCATTGCTCCTGCAATTGCTATTGAGCAAAAAGTAAATTCTACAAACCCGCGTTCTACAGTAGGTACCTCAACAGAAATTTACGATTATATAAAATTATTATATGCCAGAATTGGTAGAACCTTCTCTCCTATTTCTGGTAAAGAAGTAAAAAAAGATACGGTTTCGGATGTGGTAACTTTTGTTAAAAAATTTGAAAACAAAACAAAACTTTTACTGTTAGCACCTATTTCTATTGATGAAAACCGCGACTTAAAAACAGTTTTACAAGTTTTAGAGCAACAAGGATATGCCCGTATAAAATGGAATGATAAGGTATATAGAATTTCAGATTTTCCACAAGGCGAATTTAAAAATGAACCTTTACATTTGGTTGTAGATAGAATTATAACCAAAGACGATGAAGATTTTTACAATCGATTGGCTGATTCAATTCAAACTGCTTTTTTTGAAGGAAAAGGCATTTGTTTTATAGAAAATTTAGCAGACAATAAAGTAACAGAATTTAGTAATAAGTTCGATTTAGATGGAATGTCATTTCTAGAACCCAATACACATTTATTCAGTTTTAACAATCCGTATGGTGCTTGTCCTACTTGTGAAGGGTATGGAAATGTAATTGGTATTGATGAAGATTTGGTGATACCAAATACTGGTTTATCAATAATGGAAGATTGTATTTTTCCGTTTAAGACTCCTTCTTATATACATTATAAGGAAGACTTAATAGACGTTGCGTATCAATTTGATATTCCTATTCATAAACCTTGGTTTGAGTTAACCGAAGAACAAAAGGAATTAGTTTGGAACGGAAATAAATCCTTTAACGGAATACATCATTTCTTTACCGTTTTAGAAGAAAAGAGTTATAAAATACAGAATAGAGTGATGCTTTCTCGCTACCGCGGAAAAACAAAATGTACATCGTGTAACGGAAAACGTTTAAGACACGAAGCTAATTTTGTAAAAATAAATGAGAAAACAATTTCAGATTTAGTAACGCTTCCTTTAGATGAATTGGCTGTCTTTTTTAAGAACATCAAATTAGACAAATACGAAGAAAAAATAGGAAAACGTTTGTTAACAGAAATCAACAATCGTTTGTTGTTTTTAACCGATGTTGGCTTGTCTTATTTAACCATCAACAGAACCTCTAACACACTTTCTGGAGGTGAAAGTCAGCGTATCAATTTAGCTACTTCTCTTGGAAGTTCTTTAGTTGGTTCTATGTATATTTTAGATGAACCTAGTATTGGTTTGCATCCAAAAGATACCGAAAGATTGATTGGTGTTTTAAAAGATTTACGAGATCTTGGAAACACGGTTGTGGTGGTAGAACACGATGAAGATATTATGCGAGAGGCCGATTATATTATAGATATTGGTCCGGAAGCCGGAACTCTTGGTGGTCATGTAGTTGCAGAAG
Organism: Polaribacter sp. Z014; assembly: GCF_023555435.1. Lineage (NCBI taxonomy): Bacteria > Pseudomonadati > Bacteroidota > Flavobacteriia > Flavobacteriales > Flavobacteriaceae > Polaribacter > Polaribacter sp. Z014. Next base: position 34,616 of record NZ_JALCZP010000005.1, on the reverse strand, counting down.
GAAACTTTAAAGAAATCTTAAAATCAGAATCTTTAACAGCAAAATATCTAAACGAAGAATTAAAAATAGAAGTCCCTACAAAACGTAGAACTTATAGAAATAAAATACAAATTATTGGTGCCAGAGAAAACAATTTAAAAAATGTAGATGTTACATTTCCTTTAAATTGTTTGTCTGTAATTACCGGAGTTTCTGGCTCCGGAAAAAGTACGTTGGTTAAAAGTATTTTGTACCCAACAACGCAAAAAAAACTGATTGGTCACGGAGAAAAAGTCGGTCAACACACAGATGTTATTGGTGATTTTGATACTTTAAAACATGTAGAATTTATCGATCAAAATCCTATTGGTCGTTCTTCTCGTTCCAATCCGGTAACGTATATTAAGGCTTATGATGATATTCGTTCATTGTTTGCAAATCAAAAATTATCAACCATCAGAAATTACAAGCCCAAACACTTTTCTTTTAATGTAGAAGGCGGTCGTTGTGAAGTTTGTAAAGGTGAAGGAGAAGTTACTATTGAAATGCAATTTATGGCAGATGTGCATTTAGAATGCGATGTTTGTAACGGAAAGCGCTTTAAAAAAGAAGTATTAGAAGTTAAATTCGACGGAAAATCTATTGATGATATTCTAAACCTTACCATCGATGATGCTGTTGCTTTTTTCTCGGAAAACTTAGTTCCTAAAATTGCCAGTAAATTAAAACCGTTGCAAGATGTTGGTTTGGGATATGTAAAATTAGGCCAATCTTCTTCTACCCTTTCTGGAGGAGAAGCGCAGCGTATAAAATTGGCTTCCTTTCTAGTAAAAGGAAACACCAAAGACAAGGCATTATTTATTTTTGATGAACCTACAACAGGTTTACATTTTCATGATATTAAAAAATTATTAGCGTCATTTAATGCTTTAATCGACAAAGGACATTCCATTATTGTCATAGAACACAATATCGAATTAATTAAATGTGCAGATTATATTATAGATTTAGGTTTAGAAGGTGGTAAAAATGGTGGAAACCTTATTTTTCAAGGAACTCCAGAGGATTTAATTAAAAATAAGGAATCTTATACCGCTAAATATTTGGCAGAGAAACTGGTTTATTAGAAGCTATTTCCTGCTTTTCACTGTATCTTTTTATAGCTGTCATTGCGAAGTTTAGTTTTTTGTAAACTGTGGCAATCTCTTAATTGAAGAAAGACGCTTATTTATAAAAGCAATAAAAAGGATGCCGTTTCAATCAGGGCTAGACTTGTTTGCCAATAAAGAGATATCGTTAAAGTATGTTTGTCATTCCTTGCGAAGAATAAGGAGAAATCTTATCATATAGAATTAAATTATGAGATTTCTCAATCACTGAAAAAGTTCATTTCGAAATGACAAGAGTTAGAAAATAAAATAGATAGATATTAAGACCTCACAGGTTTTAAAAACCTGTGAGGTCTAGTTAAATAAATAATACGATGATTACAAACCTAACAGACAAACAGAAAATAAACTGGGTAAGAATCCTTGCTATTCTTGCGGTTTTAGTGATGATGGTGTACGCTCCAAAATTATGGGTCACCACAAAAAACTTCCCAGTAATCCCGTTGTTCGATTGGTTACCAATACCAACATATCCGTTCGATTATATTTTAGCCGGATTCTTTTTCTTAATTCAAGTTGTCTACATTTTTCAGAACAAAAGGTGGCAAGGTTGGACTATCCTTGCACTCTATCTATTTTTAGCACTCGCAGATCAAAATAGACTGCAGCCTTACTTCTATCAAAGTTTCTTAACCATTTTTGCAATTGAAATTTTCAATAGAAAAGCAAATCCGAGAAAAATATTATATGCCATCATTCTTATCTTTTTCGCTACCTATTTCTGGAGCGGAATTCAGAAATTAAATGAAGCTTTTTACATACAATGGTTAAGCGCCATCAACAAACATTTTAGTTTTTTACCGCAATGGTTTTTAGTTTCTTTTACGTATGCAGTACCTTGGTTAGAAGCTTTAATGGGTGTTTTACTACTCTTTAATAAGACAAGAAAATTCGGAGTCGTTTTTATTCTATGCATGCACGGAACAATTACTTTTCTATTATTCTATTTAGGATATGGTTATAATGTTGTCCCTTGGAATATTCAGAACATGTTAAGTGTTGTTATCATTTTTTGGACTTTAAAAACAACGAATGCTTTAGAATTTTTCTTACAGTTTTTTAACAAACAAAAAATAGCTGTATTGGTTTTTACTATAATTTTACCATTGGCGAATAATCTAACTGGTTTTTATGACAACCTGTTATCCTTCCATTTTTTTACAGCAGATTTAAAATATTACATTATCTATATTGATGAAGAGCTGCAAGAAAAACTACCGGAAAATGCTAAAAATTTTTATAGAACTTTTGAAGGAAAAACCTATATAAATATCATAGAATGGTCTACAGACCAAAACAAAGTTTTGTTTTATCCAGAAGATAGAGCCATTGAATATTTAGATACTTATCTGCGTTCTTTTGCAGAAGATCCAGATAAAGAAGGTTTAACGCAATTGTTAAACTATAACAATGTTATTAAGAAATAAAAAAGCCGTTTAAACTTTCATCTAAACGGCCTTTCCAACTAAAACTACAATCTAAAGATTGCTATGGAATTATATTATTGTAACAAACTATACACAAATTCAGGATGCCCACGTTCTCCTGCTTCGTTTGTTAGTGCTAAAAACTTCAATTTATATAGGTTGCCATCGGTGTCATTTACAACATAAAATACATTGTCTTTTAAAGAAGGTAAACTTCCTGGTCCACCACCATTTCTCCAACTACTTCCAATACTTCGTTGGTCTGTTGTAAATTTTGTTGCATCAACATCTGTTAAAGAAAAAGCATCATAAGTATATGCATCTACTTCTGTATCTATCATATAAATTAATGAAGAAGACCTTGAATTATTTACTACAAAATCTGCATAACCATAAGAACCATAATCTGTAATTTCGTTTGTAAAAACAGTAAAGTTTAAATCCCAATTAGCTTTTTCTGGAGCAACAGTAACTTCACTTTCTGTATTAAAACTAAAATAAGTAAAACTATGCGTTGCACTCTTAGAAATTGTTACTTCTTTATGTGTAGTAGCATCTAAATCTGCATATTGCAATACATAATTATTACCATTTTTTAAGATTCTTACTTTTTTCCATCCTCTAGCATCTCCTGCAACAGCAACACTTCCTGTAGATGCTGCTTCCGTACCAACTTCATACCCTAAGTTTACTAAGTACACATTATTACTAGTATCAGCATCAGAAATTTCTGCAATTGCAGTTTCGGTTATTGTTCCGCTTGGTGCATCTACATAAGCAGTGTTTGCAGGATCAAAAGTACCTACAGCAACTTTACCTTGTAATTCTAACACTTCTTCTGTAGTAGAATTTACAGCATCTATATCTGTTGTAGATAATTGAGCTGTTGCCATATAAAGTGAGCCATTTATGGTTATTCTAAATTCAGATCCTGAATAGAAACCTAAATCCCAAGAGTCTCTTTTTACAACCGTAGTTGTATTTGTACTTAAATCTACATATACTTGATTTGGTTCATTGGGTCCACCAACTTCTGGTGAAACTGCTGCGCCATCTATTACTACAACTATTGGAGCTTGAGGTGTGTCTTCTGAACTACAACTTGTAAAAGAAAATACAGCTGCACATAAAATAAAAGTTAAAAATTTATTAGTCATGATTTTAATATTTGGTTATTAGTGTTTAAAAATTAAGATTATATAATAGTTTTAGGTAATAAGAGCGTCCGTAGCCTAATAACAAAGAATTGTTATTTGAGGCATGAATTGCTCCATCTGTACTTGCGTTACTCACATTTACATTGGTAACATCAAATAAGTTTCTTCCGCCTAAAGTGGCTTGAATTTTGTTTTTAAAGAATGATTTTTTTATAGAAGCATCTACCCAATTATAAGCGCTTGTGGTAGATTTAGAAAATACAGCATTCCCATTATCATCTACACCAGATGAAATATAGTTCTGCTGGTTACCATTGTGTTTAAATAATACAGTAAGTGCTGTTTTCCATTTTTTGATGTTATAATTGGCACTCGTATTTAATTGAAAGGAATACAAAAAGTCGTTTTCTGCATTTACTTCATTGGTAGCAATTCTAGAAATACCTTGTAAAGTAGCGCCTAAATTAAAAGTCCAATTGTCTTTTTTGATGCTATTTTCAGAAGAAACTCCCCATAATTTATACGCATCAATATTAATGTACTGATATTGTAAAGGCGTGGGATTTACAATTGCAAGATCTATTTTATCAGCAACATCTAAATAGCTTAATTTTAATGTATTTAACAGAGAAAACTCATCAATATAACTGTATTTTTTTAGGTTGATAAACGCAGTAAATCCGTTTTCTGGATTCAGGTTTTCATTCCCTCTTACATCGTGGTTAGAATCAACAAAATAATAATACAATTCCTCGAAATTTGGAGTTCTATATGAAGTTCCAATATTACCACGTAATTCAAATCCATTATTCATTAAATAACGTGCACTTAGAGAAGCCAATAATTTAGATTTGAATAAGGAATTATACTCGTACCGTACACCAGGTCTTAACGTAAAAGCATCAGAAAATTTTAGTTCAGACGAGGTATAAAAAGCATAATTGTTCTGAGATTGAGTTTTATCTAGCTGTGTAACATCTCCAGAAGCTTGTGTGTCAAAACCATTTATAAACCTTGTTTCATATCCTAACTGAAAGTTTAAAAAATCACTTTTAACCAAATTATTGATGCTTCCTTTAGAAAAGAAAACTTTACTAGATTGATAAACTTCATCAGTTTCATCACTTTTTTCTGTACTTAAAATGTAATAGTTAAACTCGTTTAAATAACGCTTTTGCTGCTGATAGGATAATGAAACATTGTAATTAGCTCCAGAATTTAAACTTCCTACAAGGTTTACATTATTTACAAATCTATGCGTTCTAAAATTTTTATCCGTTGCAGTCGGATTACTCGTTTGTGCCTCTATATCAATATTTGCTCTAACAGCAGCGTCGTAATAATTTATAGTCTCATTAAAGTATTCAAACTTATAAAATAACTGAAAATTTTGTTTTTTATACTGTACAAAAGCAGTGGAATTAAGCTGTTCTTTTGGCAACCAATCATAACCTCTTAAACCATCGTTTTGATAATATCCTTTACCTTGTCTTCCATTATAAAAACCTGCAAATTGATTACGATTTACACCAACTCTAGCAAACCAATTTTCATTAATATTATGCCCAATATTTAATGCTTGTATATGCCTACCTTCATCAAACCAAGCATACTCATCACTTACGGTTTCTTCTTGTAAAGATGCTTTAATATTCCACTTATTAGTAATCGATTTCTTAGTGATAATATTTATAACTCCAGACACAGCATTGGCACCATACTCTACGCCCATTGCGCCTTCTACAATTTCTATTTGCTGAACATCGTCTAAATTAATTTGCGTTAAGTCTATATTGTTTCCTAAACCGTTATCGCTTACTAACGGAATATTATCAACCAAAATATTAAAATATTGAGCATCTAATCCGAAGAAAGAAATCGTAGATTTTCCGGTTTGAGAACTAGGCATAATGGTTAAGTTTAAATTGAAATTTAATAAATCTGCTAAATTATTTGCTGCCTGATTTTCTATCTGCTCCCTTTTTATAACTGTTACATTATGTACCGATTTTTTAACGGATTGAGCATTGTACTGTCCGGTAACCACCACTTCATCTAAGACAGTAGTGTTTGTTGAATCCTTTTCTTGACTAAAAATAGGCAATGAAAATAATAGTAATACAATTGCAATTCCTCTATTTAGAAACATTCTTAATAATTTTCGACAAATATATACGTTATTTTTAATCAATCTAAATAAATTTTATATTTTTGTCGAAATTAAAAACCAAACAAAAAGAATAAAAATGAATAAATTACTATTAAGCACACTACTACTTCTTTTGTCAATTTCGATGAATGCACAAAGCAAAAAAACAAAAGATAAAAACGCCATAAAAAAAATGTGTGGTTGTTATGAAGTTACTTTTAACTTTGCAGAAACTTTTAATTATAGTAAAGATGAAAACTACAAACCTTCTAAAACTAAAGTTGATAAAGGTTTAGAGTGGGCAACATTGGTTGAAGATGGAAACAATAAAATATCAATTCAGCATTTACTACAAGTTGGTAATCCTGCAGAACCGATGATTATAAAACATTGGAGACAAGATTGGTTATTCCAAAACAAAGATTTTTACACGTATAACGGTGATAATAACTGGACTTTTGAGCAGAAAAGCAAAAAAGAGGTAAAAGGTCAGTGGACACAAAAAGTGTATCAAGTAGATGATAGTCCGCGTTACGAAGGATCCGGAACTTGGGTTCATGTAGATGGAAAAAACTACTGGGAAAACGAAACAACAGCTCCTTTACCTAGAAGAGAATACACTAAAAGAAGCGATTACAACATTACTTTAAGAGGGAATAGACATGAAATTACAAGCTATGGTTGGGTTCATGACCAAGATAACAGTAAAATCATTAGAGAAGCAGGTAAAGAAGATGTTGTTTTAGCTAAAGAAAAAGGATATAACACTTACGTAAAAGTAGCTAATAGCAGATGTAAAGCAGCAGCAGATTGGTGGACAACAAACACTAATAAATGGCAATTGGTAAGAAATAAATGGAATGAAGTTTATGGTAGAAATAAAGATTTATCCTTAGAAACTAAAGTAGATAATAAACCATTGTACAAGTTTTTATTTTCTGATAAAATAACAGAAGAGAAAGAAATGAATGCAATAATTGAATCATTTGTAAAATAATAAGAATGAAAAAAACACATAGAATATCAATACTATTTTTACTAATAAGTATTACATTATCAGCACAAAAATCAAATATTTTTCATGAGAGAAGCTTTTGGGAAACAAACCCTAATATTGCTACTATAGACCAAAAAATTGCTGAAGGAAATGACGTTTCTGCATCCAATAAAAATGCATTTGACGGTGTTGTATATGCTATTTTAAGCAAAACAAATAATAAAACAATTGAATACCTTTTAACTAAAAAAGGAAACGATGTCAATAAAAAAACACACGATGGACGAACTTATATTTTTTGGGCTGCTTATACGAACAACTTAGAAATTATGAAACATGTTATTGCTAAAGGAGCAAAAACAAATATTATTGATACCCATGGTAACACTTTTTTAAATTTTGCCGCTTCCGCTGGTCAGTTAGATATAGAATTGTATAAATACAGTTTTAGTGTTGGTGCAGACATTACTATAGAGAAAAACCATGACGGCGCAAATGCTTTATTATTAGTAGCTCCTCATTTAAAAGATTTTAAATTGGTTGCATACCTTACCACAAAAGGAGCTACTTTAAACGATAAAGATGCCAACGGAAACGGATTGTTTGAATATGCTGCCAAAGGAGGAAATACACAGTTCTTAAAAATCCTTTTAGATAAAGGAATTAACACCGGAAAGAATGCGATGTTATTTGCTGCACAAGGTTCTAGAAGAAGTCAGAATAAATTAGAAACATATCAATTTTTAGAAAAAAATGGTATAAAACCAAATGTTGTTGATGACAATAATAGAAATCCGCTTCATTTTATAGCTAGAAACAATAAGGATCTTGCCGTTTTTAATTACTTTATAAATAAAGGGGTTTCTACTAATTTACAAGATAAAGAAGGGAATTCTCCTTTCATGAATGCTGCCAATAGCAACACTTTAAAAGTTGTAAAATTATTAGCTAAGGATGTAAAAAACATCAACCTAAAAAATAATGATGGGCGTTCTGCATTAACAAACGCAGTGAGTAGAAACTCTGTAGACGTTATTACCTATTTATTAGAAAAAGGTGCAGATATTTACACAACGGATAAAGATGGGAATACATTATCGTACTATTTGTTGAATACTTTTAAAGTGAATAAGCCAGAAATTTTTGACGCTAAATTAAACCTATTAGAGAAAAATGGATTGGTTCTAAATCAACTTCAAAATTCTGGAAATACTTTATTACATATTGCTGCTCAAGAAAATAATTTGCCTTTATTAAAAAAACTAGCGCCTTTCAATATTGATGTAAATACACTAAATAAAGAAAACTTATCTGCGCTACAAATTGCAGTTATGAAAGCAAAAAATACAGAAACCATTAAATATTTACTAAGTATTGGTGCCAACAAAAATGTAAAAACAGATTTTGATGAATCTATTTTTGATTTAGCTTCAGAAAACGAATTATTGAATACACAAAATATCAACTTTTTAAAATAAGACCCTAGAACAATGATTAAAAAAATCTTACTTATTATTCCAATATTTTTATTGGCAGTAACAGCTTTATTCAGCTTTAAGAAAGCAAGTGAAAGTACTCCATACAAATGTATGATTCAGATGAAAAATTACACTGGCGAAGGTGCTTATGTTGTGGTTTCATTATTAAACCCAAAAGGCGAATATGAAGAAACTTTGTATGTGCAAGGTGATGATGATGAATGGTATTTTGACATTACAGAATGGTGGAATTTTCAAGGTAAAAAAAGAGCAGAAATTGATGCAATTACAGGAGCTACCATTAGCGGCGGTCAGCGTACAATTAGCGTAATTAGAATTGATAAAGATAAAATAGACAAAGGCTATAAAATTCGTTTTGAAACGGCTGTGGAAGATCAAAAATATCATAAAGATGATGTAGAATTTGAACTTACAACAGACAACTTAAAATCTAAAATTGAAGGTAAGGGATTTATCCGTTACGTAAGAATGTTAGCACAATAAAAAAAAACTGAATGACAATTTCTATTTGGAGATATAGCCACTTAACCCTGGCTATATCTACTGCTTTATTTATTATAATTGCTTCTGTAACCGGAATTATATTAGCTTTTGAACCAATATCAGATAAGTTAAATTCGTTTGATGTTGTTGCTACAAGTGACGTTTCTATTGCAGAAACAATTAACATATTACAACAAAAATACAATGAAGTAATCTCCATAGAAGTTGATGAGAATGATTTTGTGTCTGCTAATGTTATTTTAGAAAACGGTAAAAGTGCTACCTTTTACATCAACCCAAAAACAGGTGAAAAAATTGGCGAAATCATAAAGAAAAAACCAATTTATGAGTTTGCAAAAAACTTACATCGTTCGCTTTTCTTAAAATCTACGGGGAGAATTATTATCGGTATTGTCTCTTTTTTATTGTTCTTAATTTCTATAACGGGCATTATATTAATCACAAAAAGACAAGGTGGTATTTCTAAGTTTTTCTCTAAAATTATTAAAGAAGATTTTAATCAATATTATCATATAATTATTGGTAGATATACTTTAATTCCTATTATCATTATTACCATAACCGGAGTTTATTTATCATTAGAAAAGTTTTCTTTATTACCTAAGGACAAAAGTAAACATGTAACAATTTCATCAACAAAAAAGATAGAAAACAATGTTGATTCTAAATTCTTTACATCCACAAAATTAGACCAAGTTAAAAAAATAGAGTTCCCTTTTTCTTCAGATAAAGAAGATTATTTCTATATAAAACTTACAAATAAAGAAGCTGCTGTAAATCAAATTACCGGGCAAATAATCAGTTTAAAAAAACAACCTTTAGTTACTTTTGGTTCTTATTATAGTTTATTACTTCATACAGGTAAAGGATCTATTTTATGGTCTATTGTCTTGTTATTATCTTGCTTTGCTATTTTATTCTTTATTTTTTCGGGGTTTTATATGACCCTCAAAAGAAGAAAGAAAACTACGTTGATAAAAAACAAATACAATAAAGATAATGCTGAATTTATTATTCTTGTGGGTTCCGAAACCGGAAGTACATTTAACTTTGCTTCTGCTTTCTACAAAGCATTAATAGCAAATGGTAAAACCGTTTTTTTATCAGAATTAAACGCATATACAACGTATAAAAATGCAAAAAACATTATTGTATTTGCCGCTACTTATGGTGAAGGTGATGCCCCTATAAATGCCAATAAATTCGTTAAAAAGATTGAAAAAATACCTCAAAAAAATAGTTTAAATTTTTCTGTAGTTGGTTTTGGCTCTAAAGAATATACACAGTACTGTAAGTTTGCAATTTTAGTGCAAGCTAGCCTACAATTACAAGATAAATTTATTCCGGTTTTACCTCTTTTTAAAGTGAATAATCAGTCTTTTTCTGATTTTAATCAATGGTTAAAAGAATGGAATACTTTCTACAAAATGGAACTTACTATAACCTCAGAAAACCTTCTCAGTTTTAAGAAAGAGGAACAAGAGTTTAAAGTGGTACGTAAAACAGAAATTAATATTGATGACACTTTTTTAATTGAATTAAAGCCGAATAAAAAATCGAAATTCCAATCTGGAGATTTACTTGCTATCACACCAAAAGATGAAACAAGAAGCCGCTTATACTCTATTGCTAAAATTGACGATACAATTCTGCTAAGTATTAAAAAACATGAATTCGGACTTTGTTCTACCTATTTTAATAGTTTACAAAAAGGTAATAAAATGGTTGCTAACATTCAAAAGAATGCGGCATTTCATCTTCCGAAGAAAACAAAAGAAGTTGTTTTAATTGCCAACGGAACCGGAATTGCTCCCTTTTTAGGAATGATTCATCAAAAGAAATCTAAAACAAAAGTTCATTTATTTTGGGGAGGAAGAACAAAAGAATCTTTTGAAATCTATAAAAAAAATATAAATACTGCTTTAAACAATAATACACTTCATTCCTTTTATGCTGCGTATTCTCAAGAAGGAAAAGAGAAAACATACGTTCAAGATGTATTAATTAATCACTCAAAATTAATTGCAGATACTTTAAATAATGGAAATATAATTATGCTTTGCGGATCTATTTCCATGCAAAAAGGTGTAACTAAAGTATTAGAAGAAATATCTAAAACACACTTGCAATCTTCATTACATAAATTTGAAGAAAACAATCAAATAAAAACTGACTGTTACTAAAAATTAAAACAATGTGCCAAAAATCTAAAATAATATCCAGCGTTAAAAACGGAGAAATATCTGTTTGTAAAGATTGCAAAAATTATAACCTTGTTTTCAATAATATCTTTTTTCAGTTTAATGAAGAACAACTGAATAAATTTAAAGAATATGTTGCAGAAATAGATATTAATTATTGGTTAGAGTATAGCGCAAGTACAACGCAAAGAAGAAAAATACCTGTACCCACTTTTCATCAGAATTTAGTATTGGTTTTTGATTCTTATGAAATTGAAGAATTAAAAATACTTTTAGGTATTAGCACAGGCAATAAAAGTGAAATGATAACTACTGCAGACATTGATTATACTTTAATCTTAAATTAAATTACGAATTCTAATTCATTATCTACGGATTCTAAAACCGGTAAAATTTAAGTCAACTTCCCTTCTACTTTTACAGTGTATTAACACTTAAAAAAGCAGAAATTATGAAAACGCTCTTAAAAAAATCAGTATTTGTAGCAGGTTTAATCCTATTAAGCAGTCCTTTTATCAGTTGTGATAACAACGAAATAAAAAAGGAAAATGAAATTATTAATATTGCAGACAATAACATTCCTATTGAAAAGGAAACAACAACAGAGTTTCAGTATAGAAAACCAATTGTTTTTATAGCTGGTTTCGATAAAGGAAATGAAACTTATTATTCCAACGCAAGAACTTATTTTCAGGAAAAAGGCATCAAAATAATTGACGGACAATATTCTCTGGAAGAAATTATTGTATGGTTAAATAAAAATGCAAACACAAATCCTTATGGTGATGTTCATATTGTAAATAAAAGCAATCCTTATAAAGGTATGAATTTAGAAACCATTGTAAAGGGAGATAAAATTACAACAGAAACCTTAAGAAGAAGTATTACACAAGGTACTCTACCAACCCTTAAAAATGTAGTAAATAAAGATACTAAAATAGTGTTTCATGCGTCTGGTTTAGTAGAAAATACAGAATTATTAAAAACTTTAAAAGATGCTTTTTCCGCACCAACTTTACCAAAAGTTATTGCATCTCCTTATTACACTGTTTTTAGTGGTAAGTTTTCTAACTACTATTTAGCACAACCTTATTATGTATTTTATCCTACAGCTCATTCGCCAGGAAAAATTGATTTATCTAAAGAAATTGCAAGAAAATACCCTGAAGAAAAAGAAATCATTTGGTATGATGCACTTAATAATGAAGAAGAAAGATATGTAGGTGAAGCATATACAACTCAATTTTCTATACCAATTAAGTGGGAATTTGGTTTTCATAACACCGATGATGAAATGCCAATATTCACTTCTCAAGAAGAAGTAATGGACTGGATTGAGTTACATGAAGAGCTAATGGTAGAAATTAACAAACATAACATTCCGTTAGAAAAATACAGATGGAATTGGAGTACAAAAAATAGCACCCTAATTATTAGAGGTAGAACAACTGGTTTGGTAGTCTTAAAACCCTTAATTAAACCTTATGGAGATTTAAAACATATAGAACCAGACACGAATAATAAACGCTTATACGCAATGAAATAGTAAACTGAAAAAGAAATTGTATAGTAATAAACGTCATTACCCAAAATTAAAAAAGGTGTAATGACGTTTTAATTAGTAAATTTGTTATCATGAAAATATTTTTTAAAATTTTGTTTTTACCCTATTTTTCTAAACGTAGCATGAAAAAGAATCTCATCTTTTTAATATTTTTTCTTATTTTTTTCCTGATAAAACCGATACATTCTCAAGAGAATCAACTTCAAAATTTTTCAATTTCAGACGGATTACCATCAACCGTAATAAATAATATTGTTCAAGATGAGATAGGTTATTTATGGATTGCAACCGATAATGGTTACTCAAAATTTGATGGTGTAAATTTCACGAACTACAAACAAGAAAAAGCAACTTGTATTTTTATTGAAAAAGGCAAAATTTATATCGGTTTAAAAACCGGACTTTTACTACTACAAAATAACAAATCTACATTTTATGAGAGTAAAGAAATTCTTAAAATAAAATCGATTCGTAATAAAATAGTTTTAGCAACCGTGCAAGGAGTTTGCGAATTGAAAAAAGATTATATACAGCCTTTAAAGATAAATACTCAAATAGATTTTTCTATTATTAATGACATTATTTCTTTTAAAAACAGCATTTATATAGCTTCTATAAAAGGTTTATGGAGTATAGACAAACTTTACAAACCATTAAAAGTTAATAGAATTTTAGAAGAAAACAGCACCTCTCTTTTAATAAATAAGAATCAGTTAATTGCGTCAACGTATAATAAAGGGTTAAAAATTATTGGTGATAATAGTATTTTAAAAAGTATCTCTACGTTAGAAAACATTTCATCTATCAAAAAAATAAATGATGAAATTTGGGTTACTTCCCAAAAAAAGGGAATTGACATTTTAGATGCAAATACGTATCTATTTAATAGAAAAATAAACAAATACAATGCTGCTATTTCTGATAAAATAAATACTGTTTTTAAAGACAACCATAATTCTGTTTGGATTGCAAGCTTAAACAAAGGATTGTACAAATATAGTACTGCTATAGCCATAGTTAAACCTACAATTTTTATTGAAAGTATTGCTGTAAATTATAAATTAATCGATTCTTTAAACATTGCCAAACTAGCCTTAAAACCAAATGAGAATAACATTTCGTTTTCTTTTAAAACGATCAATTTAAAGAGTCCGAAGAACATAGAATATCGTTATCAACTAAACAATGAGTTTACGCCTTGGAGTCATCAAAATAAAGTTGATTTTGCAAATTTAAAAGCAGGAGATTATACGTTTACAATTCAATCTAAAGAAGGAAGCCTACTTAGTAAAAAAGTGTCTTTTTCATTTTTTATAGAAACCCCAATCTACCAAAAAGCTTGGTTTTTAATTTTATGTGGCGTTCTTTTATGCTTACTTTTAGCTGCAATTATTGAAATCTATATTAGAAAAACGAATAAAAAAAATCAACAAAAAATTACTGCTTTAGAAACAGAAAATCATGTATTAACTTTAGAACAGAAAGCCTTACAGCTACAAATGAATCCGCATTTTATTTTTAATGTTTTAAATGGGATAAAAGCACTTGGTAATTCTGGAAATTCGAAGGAATTAAACAAGACCATTTCTCAGTTTTCAATACTTCTAAGAAGTATCTTAAATAATTCTCGATTAGAAGAAATAAGCTTACAAGATGAAATTGATACTTTAAAGAATTATTTAGATTTAGAACAAAAAATGAATTCCAAATCTTTTAACTATAGCATTGAAACTGCTTTAAATAATATAGACTCCGAAGAAATTTTAATTCCGCCAATGTTATTGCAGCCTTTTGTAGAAAACTGTATTAAACACGCTTTTCTTCCTAATAAAACAGACGCTACAATTAAACTTTTATTTGAAATCAAAAATAAATTCTTATATTTTACCATAGAAGATAACGGCATTGGCTTTCATCAATCTAAAAAAGTAAAATCAAATCATCAATCTGTGGCGCTAGAAGTTACTAAAGAACGGATTCTGCATTTAACCAAATATAATTCATTTTCTATGGAAGAAATAAAAGAGAAAAATGAAATAAAAGGTACCAAAGTTATGTTTAAAATTCCCCTAAAAACAGATTATTAAAAATATGGAAAGAAGAAAATTTATAAAAAACACATTATTAACAGGTGTTGGAGCGAGCCTTATTGGCGGACTTTACTCTTGGCAAGTAGAACCTTTTTGGTTGGAATTTGTAAAAGTAAAAATGCCTATAAAAAATTTACCAAAAAACTTAATAGGAAAAACGCTTATGCAAATTAGCGATATACATGTTGGTAATAGATTTAACTATGAATATATTATAGATTCTTTTAAAAAAGCAAAACTTTATAATCCTGAATTTGTAGTCTATACAGGAGATTTTGTTTCTTATGAAACACCTGAACAGTTTGATCAATTAGAAAAAGTTTTTAAACATGCCGTAAACGGAACGTTAGGAACTGCAGGTGTTTTAGGAAATCATGATTATGGCATTAATTGGTTAGAACCCAAGGTTGCCGATAGAATTTCTACCATTTTAGATAAAAAGAATATTACTATTTTAAGAAATGAAGAAGTAAGTTTTAGTGGTTTAAATATACTAGGTATTGATGATTATTGGAGTTCTAATTTTAACCCAGTAAAAATAATGAATAAGTATGATTCTAAAAAAGCCAACGTAGTATTATGCCACAATCCAGATGTTTGCGATCTAAATGTTTGGAATAATTATAAAGGATGGATATTGTCTGGACACACGCATGGTGGACAAGTAAAACCCCCGTTTTTAAACCCGCCAATTCTTCCTGTAAAAAATAAAAGATACTCTTCTGGTGAATTTGATTTATATGACGGTAGAACCTTATATATAAATAGAGCTCTCGGAAATTTATATCAAGTAAGACTAAATGTACGACCAGAAATTACACTATTTGAACTAACTGAAGAAGTTTAATATGAAAGAATTAACTGCAATTATTGTAGATGACATGCCTGTAGCATTAGAAATGTTAGAAAATGATATTTCTAACAATCACCCTGAAATATCAATTATAGGAAAAGCTAAATCAGTTGTAGAAGCATCCAAATTATTACGCAAACAACAACCAGATATTTTATTTTTAGATATTATGTTAGGCGATGGAACAGGCTTTGATATCCTAGAAA
Organism: Polaribacter sp. Z014; assembly: GCF_023555435.1. Taxonomy (NCBI): domain Bacteria; kingdom Pseudomonadati; phylum Bacteroidota; class Flavobacteriia; order Flavobacteriales; family Flavobacteriaceae; genus Polaribacter; species Polaribacter sp. Z014. The sequence goes on along the minus strand of NZ_JALCZP010000005.1, from coordinate 18,821 downwards.
TTTTTCCTGATTTAAAATCGAAAATTATCTTTGTAACCGCAAGTGATGCTTTTGCTATAAAAGCTTTTAAGTTTGCAGCAATAGACTATATTTTAAAACCATATTCTGATGAAGATTTAGCAATTTCAATAGAAAAAGCCCAAAGTCAAATTCAACCAGATAAAGAACAACTGCATGTTTTACAAGAAGCGGTAACGGCTCCCAACAATAAGCCTAGTAAAATATCTCTACATACTTCAGAAAAAATAATTGTGGTAAATATTGAAGATATAATCCGCTGTAAATCGGATAATAACTACACTACATTTTACTTTAAAGACAACTATAAAATACTCGTTTCTAAAACATTAAAGTATTACGCAGACATGTTAAAGGAAGTCGGTTTTTTAAGAGTACACCAAAGTCATTTAATAAATACAACTTATATAAAAGAGTTTATAAAATCTGATGGCGGCTATCTTATGCTTACCGATAACTCTAGCATTCCGGTTTCTGTACGAAAACGAAATGAAGTGCTAGAAGTATTAAATTCTTACTAATATCAAAATTCATTTGGTATAACACAGAAAGAAGAAAAAGCATACTATTATACTTAAAGCCCTTTTTAATCCATTCAACTTCCATAACCATCAAGTTATCGAAAACTAAAAATTCAAAGTCATAAAAGCTATAATTTTGTTACCGCAATATAAAGACATATACATTTAAAAGTTGGGGGACTTATATAATGTATTAAGACCATCTAAAATTAATTTTTTAGATGGTATTGTACTTACTAGTAATTATTTACCTTTTTATAAATCAATAAATTACTTCTTTTAGCTTGACTCATTTTTAAATTAAAATTCTAAGTAAGCTAAAACCAACCAATAGTTTTTTATCCTGCCACTTGATGTTGGATTAGCACTAATTTATTATTTTTTATTTCAAATGTATACCAAGAAGCATATTCGTTAGTTGAATCATAACTACCTCCAAAGTCAAATGATGTTTCATCTAATAATAATTATGAATGTCCTATATCATTATAGCTTAAGGTGATTTCTTTACCTTTTATTTTAATTGATGTTTCGTTTAGAAAATAGCCATCATCAGTTGTTATTTTGTACAATCCATTTTCGTTATACCAATGGATTCCTTTGATATTTATTTTAGTGAGAATATCTTTTAATTTAGTTATAACAGCATTTTTATGCTCAATATTAAAATCTATAGTAGCATTACTTATTACTCTGTTTATTTTTAAAGTATCATTTTCGTTCAAAGAAGTTAATAATACTTCCAATTCTTTAATTATTGGTAACTATTTTTTTATGAGTAACAAGGGGGTGATTATACAATGATTTTCGAGTTTAACAATCAACCAAATTTACAATTTTACTCTTTATTTTTTCATCTAACCGTCAAACTTTAAATTTGGCAAACTTTGTTAATAAGCATCAACTTTGGGTTTGGCACTTAACCTTTATTATTTTTATACCTTGTAAGCAAAAGTATTGTGTTTAGTTAGTTATCTTGCATTGTGTCTGTAATTATAACTTCTCTTAACGAGACACTTTGAGGTAATTCATACATAAACTTAACTGTTTTAGCTACATCATTGGCTGTAATATTAACTGCTCCAACACTTTCTTTCCATTGATTATATCCTTTTTTTATTTCATCACTTGTTGTATGACTTAATAACTCTGTGTTTACAGCTCCAGGCAAAATAGATAATACACGAACGTTATGTGCAGACATTTCTGCCCTTGCAACACGTGTTAGACCTGTAACTCCAAATTTACTTGCACAATAAGCTCCATGATCTCCGAAGGCTTGAATCCCTGCAATAGATGAAAGATTGATAATCGTTCCTGATTTTTTTTCCTTCATGTTATTCATGACAATTTGCATACCATGCATAACTCCCATTACATTTACATCTAACATTGCCTTCCACTCTTTAGCATCTTGAGAGGCAATATCTCCTAAAAGCATTATTCCTGCATTATTAATTAATAAATCAGTTTCTCCGTAAATACTTTCGGCTTTTCTAACTGCTTTTTCAAATGAATCTTTATCAGTAACATCTACTTTTTCACACATTGTGTTTGGAAGGTTTAAAGCTTCCATTTTTTCAATTCTTCTTGCTAATAGAAGTAATGGGTAATTTTCTTTTGCGAATTCCTTAGCCATTTCCATTCCAAATCCAGAACTTGCTCCTGTGATGACAATTAATTTTTTGTTCATATGGTTTACTTATTTTGTTTTTAATTTTTGATATCATCCGAATATAGTTCACTCTTTTTTTAGTCTATTTCGGCTTTGTTTTTTTATTCAATCTAAATTATGAAATTATAAAAATTTATGCAACATCAAATTTCAATAAATGGTGTTTTTTTTTGAAAAATGTATGATGCGATTAACATGAAAAGAGGGTTTTTCTACTTCTGGTTTTAATTATTGGTTGTTATGCCTGTTAATAGTAAAGGGTTAAAATATTCTTACTTTTCGGTTTAGCGGAACTTTGTAAATAAGCATAGATAGAAAGTTCGTGAGTACTTCTCTAAGTAGATGAAAATTAATCAGTTAATTTCGCCTAATGTTGTCAGTAATTTTTATCTTCTTTGCACAGTCAGATGCAATTATTAACCCAGCTGCCATCATAATAATGTCTTTTAAAACCAATCTTCCGGCTCCAGATAGAAAAGGAAATCCAAATTGAGGTGTTGGCATATCGCCTCCTAAATTTGGAACATATACTTCTGGAGTGCTTATGAGGAAAGTTAAGGTAACAATAGACATTCCAAACGTCAACAATCCACCCCAAAGACCGATTTTTGGAAACCAAATTCCCAAAAGTGTCAGAAGTCCTATAATAACTATTACACTTCCTAACCCATAAGAGAAGGCATATGTATTATTTGATTTATGCCATTCTATATTTTTTTCTACCATTTTACCTTCTGGGTTTTTGTGTAACATGTATTCTTTAACAGTTTTTCCTTCTTCATTGATGCCTGTTTTGTTACTGTTTTCATAAAAGAAGCTCATTAAAGGGCTATTTGTTACAAAAGGAACTATTCCATCTGCTTCGTATTGATAAGCTTTTAGACCACCAATCCAAACCATCACTATAAAAATGGCAAAACGAATAAAATTGATAAAGTTAGTTTGACTGTTTATTAGTAAATTAAGTAAGTTATTCATAATTATATTTGTTTGAGAGCAAAACTAAATATTAAGAATGAGCTAAAGAATGGATAAAAGCGGATGAACAATGGACTATTTTGCCACTATAGAAATCCCAACTTTCTCGCGAAAATGAGTGGGTGATAATCCAACTTCTTTTTTAAAATATCTGCTAAAATAAAATTCGTCATCAAAATTTAACTCAATTGAAACTTCTTTTACAGTTTTAAAAGTTAGGTGCAATAATTTCTTAGCTTCTAAAATAACACGCTCCTGAATGAGTTGCGTTGGTGTTTTTCCTACTTGAGATTTTATTTTTTTACTAAATGAAGAAAGGGACATATTTAACTTATTGGCATAGAATGAAGAATTACGTTCTTTATGAAAATGCAATTCTAACAAACCTTGAAATATGAGCAGCTCATTTTCATTAGTTTGTTGTGTGAGTCTATTGCCAAGTTGTTCATCTTTTTCACTACTACAAATAGCTAATATGAGCTGTAGATAAGATTTTATAACAGATTCTGAAAACCTTTTATTGGCTCCAACTTCTTTTTCCATTTTATCGACTAGTTGCGATATTTCTTGAAATTTAATTTTATTGAGTGAAATGTATGGTTGCAAATAGATATTATTAAATAACAATCCATTACAAGCAACTTCTTTTTTATGATACTCAATATAATAAAAATCTCCGTGAAATTGTAGTAATTTCACTTTTGAAGAAGTAGAACCTAACCATTTTAAATTTTGATAAGGAGAAAGGAATAAAATAGACTTTCGTTTCGTTTTATATTTTACAAAATTGACAGAAAAATACGACTCGTCATCCAATAAAATAATGGAATACAAGGGAACATTATAATTTTTAATAAAATATTTTGCTTCTATAGATTGTATTGAAAACAACTTGAGATTTTTTTAATTACTGGCAGCGGTTTTTGGTATACTTTGTTGCTTGTTTAAGCAATAAAATATACCAAGATGTTGTGTGCTGTGCTTTTATTTAGTTAATTCAAGTAAAATATTTCGAATTATTGGATTCCAAATTTCATAACCTAATTTGTTTAAATGCATTCCATCATTAATAAAAATCTCCGTTTTTAGTTTTCCATCTATATGTAACATTGGAGAAGCAAGATCAACAAATTGAATATTATTTTCTTTTTCACTAAATTCTAAAAGTAGTTCATTTGTAATCATCTTATTTTTACGGATATTTCTACCTATGAAATCATCTATCATTACAGGTTTCATAGAAAGTAATAATATAGATGTTTTAGGTAAGTCTTCTTTAATTTTACGTATAAGTTCTTTGAATGCATTAACAGCAATTTCAGGAGATTTTCCTTGCTCAATGTCAATATCACAATAAATTACAATTACTGAAGGAGCATGTTTTTTTATTAAAATTTCATAGTGTTGTATTATTTCTGTCATATTCATCCCTCCAATTCCTCTGTTAATAATATAGAATTCAGGAAATGAAATTGAAGTTTTCCAACCAGCAATACTTGAACTTCCTACAAATAAAATTGAATTTTTTGAAAATGTATTTCTATCATCAAGATTTTGAAAATTCTTAACAGCATTTTCAATCCTGTTATTGCTCTTATTATTTGCGGCTCTTTCTATTCCTTTAAATTTTTCTTGATTCTCGTGAAATAAAGATATTGCTTTTTCATAATTTTCTGGATGTAAGTTATAATCTAATTTCCTATCGTTCCAATAATTTCTAGATGCTTTTAAAAAGGCATTTTTATTTTCAATATTTACGTCGTTATTTTTTAATGAATTCGTAAGATATTCAACAAAATGTTTATCATCAAACGTGCTTGATTCTTGAGCGTAGGAAGAAATATTAGCACATAAAAATAGTATCAATAGTAGTCTCGTCATTTTTAGTTTATTCATTTTAGTTCTTGTTATATATTGTGGCTAACGGTAAATTGTATGAGTTGTGCTTAGTTTATTTTTATTTTATGAATACTAAACTCCATTTCGCTAATATCTCCTTTAGCTTCGTTAATTCTTGAGTTTGTAAAATATAGCTCGTCTTTATAGATACTAAATGTGTCAGCCCATTTAATTTTTTCACCTTCCACTACAACACTAATTTTTCCACTTGAAATATCTAGTTTCATAATTTTTTGATTTTCTAAATCAGCAAAAAATAGATTCCCCGAAGAATCAATAATCATTCCATCTGGTGCAGATGTTTTTGTGATAAGTTTTACACTTTCCTCTATTTCTTTATTATTTTCTGTTATTAATTTTTTTGTAGAAAGGGCATATAAATTATAGCCTGTAAGTGCGTGAAAGTATAACACATCATTTTGAGTATCGAGTGCTATTCCATCTGAATGAACCGTATTTTTCCATACTCCATTGTTAAAAGTTAAATGATCTGTTTCTGCAAGTGTTGAAGGGTGATTATCTAGTACTCTAAAGCTTTTTCCAGACTTTATGTCCATCACTACAATTCCTGCATGTCCTGAATCTGTAAAATAGATTTTGCCATTTTTTTTATCCACACGTAAATCATTGATGTACGAATCTTTGTGGAAACTTTCTTTGCTTAGGATATAGGTTTTTATTAATTGACCTGTTGAAAGGTCAAAGGCAAAAACTCTAGGTGAATCTATTACGCCTTTAAATAATGGATTACGTGTATCTAAAACATAAAGAATATTTTCGAAGGCTACTACTGACTGAATAGCTACAAATACACTATCAGAAACTGTTTTACCCATTTTCCAATTATTCCATTCTTGATCAGGATAGGCTGTTGACGTTCCTTTTTCAGATACCTCAATAACGGAGTGTTTCACACCTTCTCTCCATCTTGGGAAATTAGCAAAAACTCTACCCTTATCACTTACAGTTACACCTGTTACCTGTTGACCTGTAAATGTTGCAAAGTTTTGAACTTGTGTTTTTTCAGGTTTACAACTCCATATTCCTGAAATCAAAATTAGTATTAATATATTCCTCATTTCTTTTTTGTTTTAAACTTATAAAAGTTGACTTTTTTTAGGTTAATTTATATAGTTCAAACTATTTTTTTAACCGTTTAGAAGGTGAAAAATATTTTGAACTAGGTTTGTTTTTAAATTGTTAGTTCAAGTAAAATTACATTATTTTTTCGATACGATTGGTACTTGATTTAAATGTACTTCTGACGTTTTTCTTAAATCTAGACTAAAATGCGTTTTTAATTATTTTAGATATCTACAGCTTGTTTTGTTGCTTCTTGAGCAATGGAAGTATTTCACTCATTTTTTTTAGTCCATATTTATATTTAAAAGTTTTATTAATTCGCTCTGCAATTGCGTTTTCATACGGGTCATATTGCTCTGTCATACACATCATACATTACCCTCAAATAACATATAACTATTTATCTCAGAGTAAAATACGATAAGACTTTCGTAAGTAGTCGAGAACTAGCCATTAATTAAACACGGTGTTGAATGCAATTTTTTAACGAGATTAGATGTTTATCTATTGTTTCAAAAGTGATGCTATCTCCTTCCTGATGAACCGGAATATTATTAATTTCTAATTTTTCTTTTAATAGTTTTAAATCTCCTGAAAAATTAATACGCTTTAATCCATTGTTTGGGGTTGCCTTTAAAGAGAAATTAGTATCATACTCACTGTTCCAATAATGTTGGATTTCAATAAACAAGTGGCTTTGTTGATACAGCCATTCTCTATTTTCTATAGCATCAATATCTAGATTAGGAACGTTTAAGTTTTTGTCTCCTAAAAAATATAATGTAAATCCATTTCCTCTAGTGACATACATCCTAACAAATAATTTTAAATCTAATATCTCTTCAAAAAAATTGATACTCTTGATTGGGTCTTTTGTTCTAATTGTGATTAATCCTAGTTCCGGATTTTCTAATAAAGGGGAGTTACTATTAGCTAACGTTTTTACCGTATTTTGTTTAAATGTTTTTTGGATAAATTCTATTTGATGATTTTCTGGGTCAGTGGTGTGAGCTAGATAACCAATATCGCCAAATTGAGAAGGTTCACTTATAACAATGTTTTGTTTTTGTAACTCTTTATAAACGCTTTGAATGTCATTTACAAATATGCTATACTTCCAATAATTGTCTACCGATTCTTGTTGATATGCTGTTTTTTTTAAGTGATGGCGTGTATTTTAACTGAAGGTAAAAACGAGTGCTTTCAAAACATAAGTTATAATACGTAGAATCATTTTCTGATAATTCATTTAATAGTTTAAATCCTAATACATCTATATAAAAGGATACCGTCTTTTCTGACTCGAATATGTGTAATGTAAAACTTTGTAATTTCATATAAAAAAGATTTAACGCCTTCCTTTTAATAGAAAGCGCTTATTAAAATAATTAATATTGTTTTAATACTTTAAACTCATCATAAGTTAATAACCAGTCGTTATTAATTCTCTCCCATTTTTCTTGGTATATTTTACCTTCACCAATATTCATGCTCCATTGTGATGATATAAAAGCATTATTACCTGTTGTTACTTTAAATGTAGGATTGTGGTATGTAAGGTTTGTAGCACCATCTTTAATCAGTTTCTCCCAAAAAACCTGAATTTCATTCTTTCCATTTATAGATGCAAATGGTATTGCGTTTAGCGTCGCTTTTTCTGAATATCCATTTCCGCACACTATTCCATTTCCTGCGTTAAAACCTTTAGTAAATTTAATAGAAGCTTTAATTACATCTTCTAAGATTATATGACTTGCTATAGGGCTAGTCGTATTTTCTTTTGGAGACTCAAACTGTTCTAATATTTCAAATTCATCATATGTTAATAACCACTCATCATTTATTTTCTCCCATTTTTCTTGATAAATAATTCCTTTTCCAACATTCATGCTCCAATTTGCAGATAAAAATGCGGTAGATTCATCTGCTATTTCTATACTTACGTTTGTGTAAATTAAGTTGCTTGCCCCCGATTTAATAAAAGGTGTCCAGAATTCTGAAATTTCTGTTGTCCCTTTTTTTATTCCAATTGGCGTAACCTTCATTGTTGCTTTTTCATCATATCCTTTTACGCAAGCTTCAGCATTTCCATTATTGAAATTGTTTAACCAAGCTTTACTGGCATTCAATACCTCTAATGCTATTTGGTGGTGTGCTGTTGGAGTATGTTCTGTAAATGACTGTTTATTTTTAACACTTTTCATTTTATTGTAGTTTTAAGTTGGTACAAAGAAAAAGTAATGAAAGGATAATTACCTGTGACTTTTAGCACACAACTTAAATAGCGTTTAAAATGAGTATTTCTTTTTGGCCTAGAAGAAGTTTTTTGTTTTTTTCGAGTGTTTTTAATAGTCTAGAAATAACCTCTCTAGTTGTGCCCAATTCTCTTGCTAATTCTTGATGAGATTTCTTTACTATCGAATTATCTGCTTTTGAAATCAGGTAATCAAATAATCTATCTTTAAGTGGTTGAAAGGCTAAATTAGAATATTGATTAATCAGATAATTATAACTCTCTCGAAAGGTATTTGTTGTAAAAGTGTTCCAAGATTTATATTTATAATTCCAATCTTTAACAAACCTCACAGGTATATTTAAAATGGTGCATTCTTCTTCAGCGATAGCATTTACAGTACTTTTACAATCTTCAAAACAAGCAGATAGAGACAAAGTACAGGTCTCCATATCGTTTAAATAATAAATAAGAATTTCACGTTCTTCATTTTCTTGATAGACTCTTACTTTTCCACGTAAAACAATTTTTAATACTTTAATATATTGATTGTTTTTAATAATTAATTCACCCTTTTTATGTGTTGTTATATTTGAGTTTTTGCGAAGTTCATCTTGAAGTTCTTCTTCGGTTATTTGAAGGTGATTAATAAAATTATCTAACATTTATTCTTACTGTTTAAATTGCATACAAAACGGTTTGTATAAGGATAGTTGCGTAATCCAGTAACTAAATTACTAAAAAAGCATGAACCCATAAGGTTTTTTGTAAGTAGGCTAAAACCAAGCAATAAAACATACACGGCGTAGCTACTGGTATTTTTTCTTTAATTGTTCTATAATCTCCTTATATATTTGTTCAAATTCCATTTTATTATTATTTACATATTTATCCAAATGTTCATATACGATTCTTGAGTTTTTTGGCTGATGATTAATTTCATCTTCTCCAACTTTTTGTCCATAATTCAGTTCCAATATTTTCGCGGTTATTCCGCAAACTATAATTTCGTCAATATCCTTGTATTTTTCTTTGAATTTATCTTGTTTTACTAAAGAATCTAATTCTTTGTCATAGTATTTACTGAATAATTTGTCAGTATAAATATGACTGTTTTCGTGAATTACAATCCTTCTATAATCATCATTCCATTTTAGTTTTAATACTTTGATAGAATCATTTGGTTCATCACACAGATATGTTATAAGAAATAACCTTTCATTTTCTGGGTTGTTTGTAAAGGTTATAGCCTTATTAGTAATTCTATTTAGTGGATCGAATAATATTTTAAGACTTGTTTTCTTTTTCGTTCTGTAAAATTTATTTAGTTTTTCTGTTATTCGATTAGATTTTATGGAATCCGTAAAAGGTTTAAAATTTACATTGTAGTCATTTTTGAAAGCAATTGTTTTTTTGAAATCAATCAATAGTTTTGATAGCGAATCAATGTTTTTACCATACCAACCAAATTGTTCAGAAAGTTCTTTTGTATTAAGATTGTCATTTGGTTTTAAATTTTCGTCAAGGCAAAGCGCAATACTTGGTAAATCAGCATTCCATTCATCTCCATTTCCTATTTTTTGAACTAAAGGATGGTTGGTGTATTTTTTATAAGGCTCGAAATTTGTTTTATAAAATCCCGTTTTGCAAGGTCTTAAATTGACATCAATACTATCTTCAAGTGATAAGAAGTAAGCAACCCTCAACAATTCTACTCTATCATCTATTAATATTGAAATAGAATTTTCAGTTATGTCCGTTTTAGGCTTTTCTTGATTGCAACTTATAATCAAAAGGCTTAAAATTATTAATATGTACTGAATGTTTTTCATACTTGTAGCTAACTTTGTTGTATAAGCTTTGTTGCGTTGTTTAATCAGTGAATTTAGTAAATAAACCACGAACGGCGAAATTCCGCAGGAATTTCTCAAGTGAGCCATAAACAGCAATAAAGTTTATACGGCGTTGTAAACAGGCATTATTCATTTAATAATTCCTCAACTATTTTAATATCTTCTAAGTTCATTTCTTTAACACCTTTTTCGCTTAGAGTTTTAAATTCAGCAAACTCCTCCTTTATTTTCTTTATTTTTTTTACATCTTTTTCGGATAAAATCTTTTCAAGATAGTAATCTGAGAAGTAAATATTTAGTCGCTCTGTAACGCTTGGTACATTTTTCACTAAATCGAAATATTTTTTTAATTCGTTAGATGGATTAAAATAAACCGTTGATTTCGGGTTAATGAATCTATCTTTTTCCTGACTCCTTATTTTATAAACTACATTTGTTGAGTTAGTATATTTTAGAACTGAATAGCATTTTTCAGGTTTAGAAGAGGAAAATATACTAACTTTATATAATGTGTCATTTATTTTAAATCCACTTCTTAGGTAAGCTCCAGTTAAGAACGAGTGGGCTTTCTTCTTATCTAATTTCAACTTTTCTTTGTATAAAAATTTTTCATCAAAATTTTCCTTGAGTCCATTTTCTATTAATTCAGAAAACATGTAATATTGACTTAAATTATCATCTCTGTCATTCGTGAAATTGGGACCTTTATCAATTCTTTTTATTATTACATAATCAATGCTGTCTTTTTCAATTTTTTTGTTCAAAAACTCAGCGATAATATCCTCTTTAAATAAATCTTCAAAAAAAACATCCACTTGATTGCCCTTGAATTCTCTATTTCCATATTCAAAGTAGCAATGATTTATTCCGTAAAGAAAGTATTCAAAATCTAACTCTTTATTTTGTGAGTGAATTATTATAGGAGTTATAAATAAAGAAAAGTAAAGAAGTATTTTCATTTTGTTTTTATTCCAAAGTACATTTAAGTTGAAATTATTAAAAGACTAAATGAGTAAACTGCCTTTTTGATTGAGTGAATTATTTTTTTGCTTGTGTATAACGCTGTTGTATAAGCTATGTTGCGGGTTTGTATGTCAGGATTTTCCGAAAGAAAATCAGACATTACAAACACGTAACGACCTTAGATTAAGCACTAAATTGCAATTATTTTTAAACGGTCTTGTAAAACTTTTTTATTATTCAATTTTTCTAAATGTTCTTGAATCTGTTTGTGTGGCACCATTATATATTTCTTCAAAAGTTATTTTCAGATCTCCGTTTTCGAAAGTTATTATTGGTTCAGCAGTTTCTCCATCTAAACTAAATTGATATACATTTTCGTTTTTTGTCCACGTATATTCTATAGTTTTACTCAATTTACATCCATCATATTCAGAGGAACTAGTGTCATCAGGAAATAAGAAATCAGGATCGTAATCTTCTTCTAATACAATATTATTAGATTTAAACTCTATAGTTTCCATAAGTTCACATTCATCGAGATTTTCATCATTTACACCATCAAATGCTCTTGCAATCTGTACCCATTTACCAATAACGGCATCATTAGACATTTCATCACTTGGGCTGTCATCATTATCACATGAAATTAGAAGAAAAGAAGTTAGAATTAATAAAATTAGATTTTTCATAGTTTTTTTGTTAATGTTTTACAACGTTGTTGTATAAGCTTTGTTGCGTTGTTTAAGCAGTGAATTTAGTAAATAAAACACGAACGGCGAGAATTCCGCATGAATTCCCCAAGTGAGCTAAAAACAGCACTAAAGTTTATACGGTGTTGGCAGTAGTTTTTATTTATTTGTTTTGTTTTTTCCATTCTTTATATGATTTTCAAGAATTTCCATTCCAGTTTTTAGCATTCCAATCAATCCAACTCCAAAAATTATGATTCCAAATGATACTTCTTTTATGTTTTTATTATCTGAAATAAAATATCCAAAAATTCCAAACACAAAAATTAAAAGAGTTGTTATAATAAGGTAACGAATGAATATTTTTCCAAGTTTAGGGTTTTCCCAAATCTTTTTCTCAAATTTTAGAGAAACCTTTTTTGTGTCTTGAAGAGAGGCAAAACTAATTGCAAGTCCCATAAAAATCAGCATATTATTAAGGGCTTGAAGATTAAATCCATTAGAGTTTGACTTAAATGTAAAATATAAACCACCAACTAAAAATGGGTATTGTAAATAACTTAAATAATGAAAGAAAAGTTTATTGTTCATTTATTAATTTCTCATTTAGATTTGTTGCGTTAAGTTATTGAATGGAGGACTAATATAGCATTTTTTAATACACGGTGTTGTGCTTAGTTTTTTTTTAACATCCATGACAACTCACCATTGGCATAAATAATATATCAATACCAAAAGTTGTGGATTATAATAAAAAAGTATTTTATAGAAACTTAATTAAAAGGAAATAAAAAGATTAAGGATCTAAAAGTAGAGTAGAATTCGTAAAAAAATAGGCAAAAAAACTTAATTCTTTGAATTTAAATACATTGTTAAATTAAATTGTGCGCACGAGAAGATTCGAACTTCCACGTTCTTGCGAACACAGCCCCCTCAATTATGTAGTATAGTATTTTGAAAATTTACTATATTGATTGTTAATTGTTTATATTTTTAGTTTTCTTTCTATTTAGTACCAAAGGGGTACGAATAGGGGCACGATTTTTTTTATGATTTATAAGGCTAAAGTATTAAAAATAAAAGAGCTAAACGAATAAAGTTTTTGTATTTTAAGATTTTTTCATAAATAGTCATCAGTATTATTAATTATTGGTGCTTTTTTCATCTTTTTTATCACTTAAAAAAGAATGATATTATGTTGTAATTTTATTCTTTCAAGTGGATATTTTACTCTAGTTTTGGATTAAATATTTTTAAGTTTATTTATAAAAATTAAGTAAAATTATAGCCAAATAAAAAATGAGTAAATATAGAAACAGTCTTAAAAAAGAGGATTTAAAAAAATTAAATGAAAGTGATAAAAGAGAATTATTTATAACAAAAGGTATTCTATCTAAAAGTGAATCTACTAAAATTGTTTTACCTAGTAAGGAGTTATTAAATGAAATTTATGCAACTTTCTACTATGAAATTTTAGATTGCGTAAAAAAAGAGGAGTACCCTGTTCTTAAAATTAAAGGAGAACTGAAGACTACAATAGATCAAAATGAAAGGATAGCACTTGTAAAAAAGAAATATGCAAAAGCTTCTAAGAAATTTCATAAGTACGACTTATCGCTAGCATACCTTATGAGTTCAGAGGATCTTTCTGCAATTTTATATGAAGATTTTGAAGCATATTTTAAGGATCAAATATCCGTAGAGACAATTGAAGAATATGTTACAGGTGAGTTGTCAACAATTTACTATAAAGAAACTTATCCTTTTGACGAATTAATAAAAATTGAAGAAACTAAGATGATTTTAGAGTATTTAGAATCACAACTAGATTCTACTAATACCAGTAAATTTAAAAATGAGAAGGTATTAACTATTCCACAAAAACTTATCTTAATAGATATAATTAGGGAAATTGAGGTTGATACTTGGGATGAAATGGACTACAGAAAAAGAGCTTCACTAATTAGTTTATTAACAGGTAATAGTGAGCAAAATATTAGAAAATTTATTTCAAAACTTGATAAATCTTCAGTTGGAAATCAAACCAATATAGACTACGTAAATGCACTAATAAAATAGCACTTGGTATAGCACTTGGTATATACCAAGTTTAAAAAAAGTACAAATCTTACATAATTTTACGGTCTAATTTAAAACCTATAATTATGTCGTTTCCAGAAATTAAGCAAAGAAAGATTGTTAATTTAGAAGAATTAACAATCTGCACTTCTGCTGTAGTAGTAAAAAATAACACAACTTTTAAAGAAAGGATTCAGTCTTTAGAATCAAAAGGAAGTTTTGTCGCAGAGCAAGTTAAAGAAATACTTTCCCATAACTGTAAGAAGTTGACAGTAGAACAAGTATTATTAATTAATCCTTCTTTATAATGTTTGAATCTAATATAGAAATAGAAGAAGTTTTAGGAAATTTAACAAAATCAAAAGAAGATATTTTAAGAGATCAATTAGAGGTAATTATTTCAAAATTACCTCTAGATTTATCTGCTTTAATTGAAAATGGATTCAAATATAAAAGAATACCAAAAGAGTATTTATTGAGTTCTATGTTATTTTCGTTTTCAACAGCAGCAGGTAGAACCTTTTTTATAAATGCATTAGGTTATAAGAATTATGCAAACCTTTATTTCGCAATTATTGGAAGCAGAGGAGATGTAAAAAGTGAAGCTATAAAAACTGCCACAAATCCTATAAAAAAGGCAGACGATAAGGATTATGAAACTTATTTAGATTTAAATAGAAATAAAGATGATGAAGTAATTGCAAGGAAGCAAACACTTATTCAAAATGCTTCCATTGAAGCTGCTCACCAAGTTCATTTCGAAAACCCTAATTCAATTGGCATTTGCATGGATGAAATTTTCGGATTAGTCGAAAAAATGGGAAACTCTAATAGTAGGGATGGTATAGAGTGGAGAAACTTTTTGTTAGAAGGTTATACAAACGGTGTAGTAGATGTTTCTAGAAAAACAACGGTTAGTTTTAGGATTCCTGAAAGTTATCCCACATTAATTGGTGGTTTGCAGCATCAGTTTGTAAAAGATTTGTTTGCTAATGGTAATTTAGAAAGTGGCTTTATAGATAGACTTTTATTTACTACAAAATTGACTGAGAATAGGGTGTTAAGGTCAGAAGGTATTCCGAATGGTTGTGAAGATAAATATAACCAATCGATTAAAAATTTATTGGAATATAAAAAGCAAAGTGAAAACCCAGAAGAACTGAGGAAACAATTTCAAGTTGATTTTACTAATGAAGCTGAAATAAAATTATTTAATTACATTCAGAAGTTAATTGATGATCAAAAGGAAGCGAAACCTATGATAAAAGAATATTTGTCTAAAATGCAAATTTCAATTCATAAATTCTGTTTATTATCATTTATGATGTTAAATGCTTCTGAGAGTACTTTTAATACAAAACTAACTATTGAGTCAGTAGAGTTGGCAATAGCTTTAAATGAGTTTTATTTTTTAAATTTTCAAGTTATTATTGAAGATACTATAGGAGAAAAACAAAAAGAAGTTTCTATTGATGATGTTATTGTATTAGCTAAAAAAAATAAGGCTTCTCAAAAAGCGGTTGCTGAAGTTACAGGTGTACATAAAGGAACGGTGTCTAAAAAATGGAATAAGAACTAAGCAACTGGCAACTAGAAACTTTTGTGTTTTTGTTTCTAAAAAGCACATTCTAAGTGTTTTGAAGGTTGTTTAGAAAATGTTGTTGGTTGCCGGTTGCCAAACTAAAAGAATATGTATCATAAAATAGAGCAATACTTAGTATTTAATAAAAAACGTAACAAGAATATTGTAACACCATGTTGTCATAAAAGCAATAAAAATTTAAAGTTTGTAACTTATAAAGGGTATCCAGATAATTATGGGTATTGTCACTCATGTGGAAAAGCAACGTTACCACCAACAATTTATAAAGATGAATTTGGGAATGAGTTTTATTGGAATGTAATTAATAAGAAGTTTAATTCTGTATTACATTTATATGATAATTCTGTATTACAAAACATAAAGAGTATTGCTAAAAATGATTCTGATTGTATTACACCTAAAAAATACATCGATTTTTTAAAGGTTCATGAAAGTATGGAGCGACTACCTGAAAATAATTTATTAGTGCATCTGAGAGCTCTATACGGTAATATAAAGGTTGATAATGTAAAAAATAGGTATTATATAGGTAGTACTGAAGATGGTGGAACGGTTTTTTGGAATGTAAATAAAGATAATAAAGTTCAGAAATCTAAAATTTTCTATCATCAAAAGAACGGAAAAAGAACAACTCGGTTTAAAGTACCATTTGTAAAGGATGATGGATATCACGATTGCCTTTTTGGTGAACATCTTTTATTTAAAAATGATTATCCTGTAATTTTAGTTGAAGGTGAAAAAACTGCAATTGTTTGTGCAATACATTTTCCAAATTTTAATTGGTTGTCCTATGGAGGAATAAATGGTCTAACAGATGATAAAATGAAAGTATTATCGGGTGAGAAGGTTTTAATTGTTCCAGATTTAAGTGAACAAGCAGTAAGTATTGCTCATAAAAGAATTGAGGAGCTAAAAACTTTAGATATCTCAGCAAAAATTTGGGATATGAGAAAGGGATTAAGTGATGAAGAATTAACTGAAAAAGGTTTTTATAATTGTGATTTGGAGGATTTCTTGCAAGGGAACAAATAGTGTTCCTTTTTAGATTTCTTTAAAATCGTTGTAATGCTGTATAAAGAGTATTGCAAATTGCAATTAAAAGCGCAGAGTGGATTTCATTTGTAGTTAATTGGTACAACAGGCGTTTAGAATTAATAAATCAGCCTAAAAAATTGGTAAACATGGATTCAGAATTGGTCAACATGGGTTCTAAATTGGTGAACATGGATTCAAAATTGGTAAACATGGATTCAGAATTGGTAAACATGGATTAAAATTGGTAAACATGGGTTCTAAATTGGTGAACATGGATTAAAATTGGTGAACATGGGTTCTAAATTGGTGAACATGGATTCAAAATTGGCTAACATGGATTCAGAATTGGTCAACATGGGTTCTAAATTGGTAAATCAATCCTTTAAATTGGCAAAGGATTGCTCTTAATTGGTATAAGTATTGTTAAATTATCTTGATGATATTTAAAAAGTATTGCAATGGTAATGGAAAATTATTTCTTTAATTATAAATTGGGGCAATTGTATTACACATATTTAAAGGTTTTTAAAACAAAATATTATCAACCAATAAAAATATTGGAGATTATCTAGTTTTATGATATTAGGATTATAGAACAATGTTTTCCTATATACGGAAATCCACAATTATATATCAGTTCGTTTGCTTACTTTAGGGCTTGAAAAGAAATTGTCATCAAGTATGAATTAAAAAGAAAATAAATGATGTCTAATTATAATGAATATGGAGAAGTTGCTTTAAAAATAGCTAAAGCAAAAGGAAATCCAAAAGACAATTGGGAAGCGGAAGTAAAACGGGCTTTTTCTGACTCCATAAGTTCTCAAGAAAAAAGTTGTCCGAAAAGTGCCTTTTTAGGTTTGTGTGAAAAAGGTTTAGTAAAAGGAATATTTAAAGGGAAGAATGTCAACAAAGTTTTTGAAGTTGTCTAAACCTCTGTATTTATATAGGATTTCGGTCATTTTGGTTTAATTGCGTAGAACGTTGTTGTATAAGCTTTGTTGCGTTGTTTAAGCAGTGAATTTAGTAAATAAAACACGAACGGTGAAATTCTGGAGGAATTTCCCAAGTGAGCTATAAATAGCAATAAAGTTTATACGGTGTTGGCATTTCGTTGTTTTTATTCAGGTTTTGCTTATTCAGCTTAATTCGTTTTTTTATTTTTCGTAGATTTGAGTAAATTCGGATATTTATTTATTCCGCAAACTTTTTCAATTCCGATTGAGTTTGTAATTCCGAAACTTGCTAAATTCAGAATACTGTTCGATTTTTTATTCGTTTTGTTCTTCGATATTTTCTGCTTTACTATATTTAGTATGTTCTATTTTCTTTTTTTCCAAAATAGCATAAAATTTTCGTGGCGAGATTTTCAAGTCTCTTGTTATTTCGCTCACTTTTTTCTTTCCTTTTTTATAAAGTCTTAAATTCTCTGTTACTTTTTTATTAAAATAAAAGTCTTTTAATTTTTCAAGAACTTGTAATTCAGTTAAATTTGATTCACTTGCGTATTCTTCAATCTCTGATTTGACTTTCGATAAATTATTTGTCATTTGTTCTTTTTTAGGTTTCACGTCAATGAATGCCAACGTTGATGTATAAGCTTTGTTGCGTGTTTTAAGGAGTGAATTTAGTAAATAAAACACGAACTGCGAAATTCCGAAGGAATTTCCCAAGTGAGCCAAAAACAGCAATTAATTATACACGGTGTTGTGTGTAGTTTTTTTTCAAATCACTTATTCTAATAATTGAAGAAATTCACTCGGAACATCTAATAATTCTTGATAACACCAACTATTTGGGCAATCATCATTTAATTCCGAATGTTCAGCAATTCTTATTGTTATTGCATCAGCACTTTGGTCCGTAGCAGAGTAAACTTCTCCGATTTCGAAAGTTCGCTCAGATATTCCAACTACACCACCGACAGTTACAGTAGTCGAATACTCCGCTATAAATTCATATTCATTATTTTCAATTTCATCATCAGAACTGCAAGAAATTATTCCTAAAGTCAAAATAAATAAGTAAATCAAATTTTTCATAATATTGTTTTTTTATTAGATGTTCAAATTCCGATTTGGTTGCGTGTAAATTACACACAACGTTGTTGTATAAGCTTTGTTGCGTTGTTTAAGCAGTGAATTTAGTAAATAAAGTACGAACGGCGAAATTCCGGAGGAATTTCCCAAGTGAGC